>JAQCNR010000464.1 GCA_028274925.1 Halovenus sp. | reverse complement strand
CACTGAACGCGAACGTCGCGAGGTCGACCGAATGAAGACCTCGAAGCGAACGGGGAGGAACGACCCGTGAGCAGTGAGCGTTCAGCATTTTTCGCCCACGTTTTTGCCGTGAGTGGTCGCCTCTGGCGACCCGAACGGAAAAAAGGTGGTAGCTTAGAAGTAGTTGATTGCTTCGGGCAGTTCCGTCTTCATACCCTTTCGCTCGCGGATCATCTGGATAGTTTCTGGCTGGAGGTTGTCGGCCATGACCTGGAAGCCGGCGTTCTCGGTGTTCCAGCTTGCACGACCCTCGGTCGCGCTCCGAATGTCGCTGGAGAAGCCGATCATCTCTTCGACTGGCGCGACGCCCTCGACGACCATCAGGTCGCCCTCCTGGTACATGTCGTCAACGCGGCCACGTCGGCCCTGAATCTCACCGCTCGCTGCGCCCATGTGGTCGTTGGGCACGTCGATGCGGACCTGCTGAATCGGTTCGAGCAGCTTGATTTTCGCGTCGATGAGTGCGTTGTGCAGTGCCTCACGAACTGCCGGGATAACCTGTGCCGGACCGCGGTGGATGGCGTCCTCGTGCAGGCGGGCGTCGTGGAGGCGAATCAGCGAACCCTGAACCGGCTCGGCGGCCAGTGGGCCGTCGTTGAGCGCCTCCTCGAATCCTTCGATGACTAGCTCCATCGTCTCGTTGAGGTGCTGGATACCTTTCGTGTCGTCGATGATGATGTTTGTGCCGTGGATGTGCTCGACTTCCTGTGAGGTGTCCTTGTCGAGGCCGCCCTCCTGTAGTGCCTCACGCCGTTCGAGTTCGGGCATGTCCATCGACGCCTTGCCCTGTTTAATTGTCTCGACGACATCCTCCGAAAGCGGCGTCACCGTGATGTAGAAGCGGTTGTGACGGTTCGGGGAGATTCCCTCGACTTCGCGGCTGGATTCCTGCGGTGCCTCGCGGAAGACGACAATCGGTTCACCAGTCGTCACCGGGATGCCCTGGTTGCGCTCGATACGCTGAGTGACGACTTCGAGGTGGAGTTCACCCTGTCCGGAAATCAGGTGCTCGCCGGTGTCCTCGTTAATTTCGATGTCGATGGTCGGGTCCTCCTTTGCGACCTGCTGCAGCGTCTCGATGAGTTTCGGCAGGTCGTCCATGTTCTTCGCCTCGACAGACTTCGTGATAACTGGCTCCGAGATGTGCTCGATGGTCTCGAACGGCGTCATCTCGACGCTAGACACAGTGGAACCAGCGATTGCGTCGGCCAGTCCGGTCACCGCCGCGACGTTGCCGGCGGGGACCTGCTCGACCTCCTCGCGTTCGCCGCCCATGAAGATACCGACGCTCTGGAGGCGGTTCTTGCCGACCGTTCCGGAGACATAGAGTTCCTGGCCCTTTTCGAGGGTTCCGGAGAAGACACGCCCCGTGGCGATTTCGCCGGCGTGTGGGTCCATCGAGATGTCTGTGACCATGAAGACCACTTCGCCATCCTCGTCGACAAGACGCATGCTCTCTGCGAGTTCAGACTCGGCGTCACCACGCCAGACGCGCGGGATACGACGAGGCTGGGCGTCGACGGGGTTCGGGAAGTGTTCACAGACCATGTCGAGCACGACGTCCGACAGTGGCGTTCGCTCGTGGAGTTCCTGTCGTTTGTCAGCCTGTTCGAGGTCGATAATCTCACCGAAGTCCATTCCGGTGCGTTGCATCGACGGCAGGGAAACCCCCCACTTGTAGAGCGCAGAACCGAAGCCGACGGTGCCGTCTTCGACGGAGACGGTCCAGTCCTCGGTGATGTCGTCCATCTCCTCGGTCATCCCGCGAATGAGGTCGTTGACGTCCCGGATGACGTCGGTCATCCGCTGCTGCATCTCCTCGGGACCTTCCTGCAGTTCGGAAATAAGTCGGTCGACCTTGTTGATAAACAGTGTTGGTTTGACACCCTCTCGGAGTGCCTGTCGCAGCACAGTCTCGGTCTGTGGCATTGCGCCCTCAACAGCGTCGACCACCACGAGCGCGCCGTCGACCGCACGCATTGCCCGTGTCACGTCGCCACCGAAGTCCACGTGGCCCGGTGTGTCGATGAGGTTGATGAGGTGGTTGGTGTCCTCGTACTCGTGGGTCATCGAAACGTTCGCTGCGTCGATGGTAATCCCACGTTCCTGCTCGTCTTCTTCCGTGTCCATCGCGAGCTGTTCGCCCGCGGTGTCGTCGGAAATCATCCCTGCGCCAGCGAGCAGGTTGTCCGTCAGCGTCGTCTTCCCGTGGTCGACGTGTGCCGCAATCGCAATGTTCCGGATATTCTCCGGAGTATTCATCAATGACTCACATTCCTGTACGATCTTTTTTCGTCGGCCCATTATTACAGATGCTTACCGGCAGGAGGGTCAAAAGGATAGTGTTTCGTGCTCGCGCGTTCGCGGTGTTTCGAGTTCGCGATTCAAGCGAACTCAAAGCTTGCCGCGACCGGAGGGAGTGGCAGTGTTTCGGAGTCGTCGGTACGACCGCGATGCTCGCGACGAGCAACGCGAAGTCGCAGTTTGACCGGGCTCCAGAGTCCGTCATGACGGATCGCGTATGAGAAAAACCTGACTTAGCCGACGGGGAAGAACCGCAGTACGAAAATCGTATTTGCAACGAAATTTGCACGGAGATTAGACAGACCTTCCACGAATCTTGTATGGTTTTTGAAAAATTGTTTTAGTGGTGTTCCCCGTCGATTCGAGTGCATGTCACCAGACAGTTCACGACGGCAGTTTTTGCTCGGCAGCACAAGCGTCGCAGCCCTCGCGCTCGCTGGCTGTGTCGGTAACGATGACGAAGGGAGCGACGACGGCGGGATGAACGAGAGCGGAATGAACGACGACGGAATGGACGACGATGACGGCATGAACGACGAGGACGACGGGATGATGTCTGAACCGGTGACGATGACAGTCCGCATCGAGAACGTCGCGCCGACTGATTTCTACCCGTCTGACGCGTCGACCGGTGGGCAAATCTGGATTACGCCCGGCGCGTACGCGGTCCACACGGGCTCGAATCCAATCTACACGACCGGAGGGTCGGCCTCGATTGGGCTGGAAGCACTCGCAGAAGCTGGCCCACCGACTGGCTTCCCGAACGAACCCGGACTCGTCGACGAACTGGCGATGATGGCCGACGGCTCGATGGACGACGATGATTCGATGGACGACGGTGGCGACGACTCGATGGGTGATGACGACTCGATGGACGACAGCGATGATTCGATGGACGACGATTCGATGGCCAGTCCGACGGTGGTCGACTGGGGTGCGTACACGCCCGACAACACCGTTGCAGACCCGAACGACCCGATGGGCGAGGTCCCTGGTGCGCCGCCGATTGCCCCCGGCGGTGCCTTCGAGTTCGATATCGAGGCCGAACCGGGCCAGCACCTCTCCGTTGCGTCGATGTTCGTCCCCTCCAACGACATCTTCTTCTCGGCCGCCGAGGGCGGGATTTCCCTGTGGCCCGAAGACGGCGAACCGGTTGAGGGCGACGTGACCGACAGTATCGACCTCTTCGACGCCGGGACCGAACCGAACGGCGAACCTGGTTTCGACCCAGACCAGGCACCGGCTCAGAGTAGTCCAGACCAGGGGGCCGACGAAGGCGGTGTTGTCCGTCCGTTGAGCGAGGTCAACGACGGCTACGAGTATCCAGCCGTCGAGGACGCAATTCAAGTGACTCTAACTCCTCAGTAAGCTATGATTGATGCCCCCAGCAAACGCGAGACGCTCGTCGCCGCGCTGAGTGCCGTCGCGGCGGTCGCTGGCTCCTACGTTGCGACTGGGTGGTCGCCGTCGTTCGTCGTTGCGCCAGTCGACCAGACGATTGTCAACCTCACGCCTGGCGCTATCGTCACGTTCATGATCGAAAACGTCGGCGAGGCGGGCCACTACGTCCACATCGCGATGGCACTCGGCACCGTCGTTGCGGTGTTCGGGCTGGTCTCGTTTGCTGGGCTGCGCCTCGGACGGCGACTCGACCAGCCTCTCGCCGGTGCTGTCTCCGGTGGTGTCGTCTGGCTGCTCGCTGTCGGGCTCGTCGGCCAGCCAGTCTCGGCGCTGGCGGCCGCCGTTCCGATGGCTGTGTTCACTGTCGTCGGCGGGTTCCAGACCGACGCCGGCACAGTTGACCCGGGCCGCCGACAGACGCTCGGCACGCTCGCGGCTGCAGTTGGCTTCGTTGGTGGCGCAGCGATTGCCGGGCGACTCCTGCACCGCACCGGCCCGCTGGACTCCGCTCCGAACGCGGAGGGTGCTGCTGCCCGTCTCAACGAGGCAGACGCGAACGAACTTCAACTGGCGAGTACGGCGCTTCCGGGCCTCGTCAGCGAAATCGGAGAGTTCTACAACGTCGACATCGCGGAGTTCGACCCCGAGGTGACCGCCGACGAGTGGTCGCTGACCTTCACCGGTAACGTCGGCGACGAGCGAACGCTCACCTACGACGAACTGGTCGACCAACCCGTCGAGAACCGACTCGTGACCCTTCGCTGTGTCGGTGAGGACCTCAACGGCAAGAAACTCGATACCGCGGTCTGGACGGGCACGCCACTGCGACCGTTCCTCGACGCCGCGGACCCACAGGGCGAGTGTGACTGTGCAATGCTACACGGTGAGGACGGCTACTCCGTCCAGTTCCCGGTCGACGTACTCGCCTCTGGCTTTCTCGCGTGGGGGATGAACGGCAAGGAACTCCCGACCGGCCACGGCCACCCTGTCCGGGTGTTAATTCCCGGACACTGGGGCGAGACCAACGTCAAGTGGCTCACCGAGATTGAGCTACTGAACACCGAAGAAGACGGCTACTGGGAGCAACGCGGCTGGGAAGGCACGGGTGAGGTCAAGACTGTCGCGAAACTGTGGGACGACGGGATCACCGAACTGGATGACGGTCGAATCGAACTCGCCGGCCACGCCTACGCCGGCACGCGCGGCATTAGCCGCGTCGAGGTCTCCACTGACGGCGGCTCCTCCTGGACTGACGCCGACCTCTCCAAACCCCTGCCCGACGAGGATGTCTGGCGACAGTGGCGATACACCTTCGACCCCGACGGCAGCCACGACGTCGTCGTGCGCGCTACCGACGGTGACGGCACTCTCCAAATCGAGGAGGAAACTGACTCGAATCCAGACGGCGCGGCCGGATGGGTCGAACGGACGGTTGGGTGAGACCGATGGCGATGGGACCGCCGGCAATGGCCGGCGTCGCGGTAACGGTACTCAACAGCCTCCTCCTCGCCGCACTGGCCGGCGTCTGGCTCAAAAACTACTGGCGGTTTCGCTCGTCGATGTTGCTGGGGCTTGTCACGTTCAGCGTCGTCCTGCTGGTCGAACACGTCGTTGCGCTCGTGTTCTTCTTCAGCCGGATGGGCCGGCTGTACAGCATGGACCCGCTGGCTGGACAGGTCGTCCTCGGGATGCGACTGCTCACGCTCGTGGCTGTCAGCGCACTGGCTGTTGTGACGATGCGGTGACTGTGGTACTTGGTCACATCCCCGCAACAGTAATACGGGTCCATGCCATATCTGTGGCCGTCTATGGACGTCAATGTCGAGGGTTCTGGCCCAGTCGAGCCGTTTTACGCTGCACGTGACCTCTTCGAGCGTGAAGCAACTCTCGAACAGACAGTTACCGTACGGATTGTCGAGGACCCGGACGAGCGAACACGCGTCCAGCACGGTCCGGACGGGCACGAACTGACAATTTCACAGCAGGCCGCGACGAGCGCGATGGCCCGCGAACTCGCGCTCCACGAGTTCGCGCACATGCACCACAACGAGCGCGAGCATCCCTCTCACACGCAGTCGATGGAGGAAGTAATCTTTCTCGCGCTGGCCGGCCGCACTGTCGAGCGCCGAAAACTCACCCACTGTCGACAGATTGCCAACCATATGAAGGACATCTACGCCGACGACCTGTGGCTCTCTGTCGCGCCGGCAGGCAAACTCGTCGACTTCCTCGAATCCAGCGTCGCGGCGGCACTGGCCGACCAGCCGAGGGGGAGCGTCTGGGACGGCGGCCCCGAGGCTGCTCGGACGAGTGCTGCCTCAGACCCGGAGATAACGGCCGTCAACGCGGCGTTTGCCTTGGGATTGGTCGAACGCCACAAACTCGTCAACCAGGACCACCGACTGTACGACCTGGCCCACGCTGCCGCGGCGGATGCGCCGGAAGTGAATTTCGAGCGATTCAAAGGCTGGTTCCGCTCGCTTGCGGCCGACCCGGACGAAAGTGAGTACCGCAAAACGCTGGTCGACGCCACCCGCGAGTACGCCGGTGGCTCGGGACCAGCGGCCGACTAACTCAACTCGACGACGCGCTCGTCGAGTCGCCCTCGCTCGACTGTCGAGCGGTTTGTGGTCGTGTCTTTCGTGACTGTGACGAGGTCATCAGCGGCGTCGATAAGTTCCTCGTCGTGGCTGACGACGAGAATCTGCTCGACACCGCGTTCACGCATCGACTCGATAAGTTCAACGAGTTGCGTCACGTGGCCCGAGTCGAGAAAGACCGTTGGTTCGTCGAGAATGAGCGGCGGCATCGGCGCGGCACCCTCGATTCCCTCCGCGAGCAGGCGGTAGATTGCACAGCGCAGGCTGAGGTTGAACAGCGCGCGCTCGCCGCCGGAGAGTTGGTCTGGGTCGAGTTCCTCGCCGTCTTTCTGGTAGACCGTCAGGCGATACTCGCCGTCGAGTTCGATGCGTGCGTAGGTATCGTTCTCGTAGACGAGGTCGAACGTCTCGTTGAGCATCCGCTCCAGGTTGTCGACGTTCTGGCGACGTAGTTGGGCTCGAAGTTTGCCGTACATCTCAGCGAGTTCGGCGGCCTCGTCGTGCAGTGATTCCAGTTGTTCGACCGTCCCGGTGAGTTCGTCGCGGCGCTCGCGCAGTTCTTCGAGTTGGTCGAGTTCGTTACCGATTGCGCCAAGTCGTTCCTGCAGCGTCGACTGTTTCGATTCGAGGTCCGAAAGCGCCTCGGTGACTTTTTCGATGTACTCTTCTGCTTCGTTCTTCTCTTCCCGGGCGGTTTCGATACGGTCGTCGTCGAACTCCTCGCGGAGTTCGTCGCGGCGGTCACGCTTCGCAGACAGCCGCTCGCGTCGCTCGTCGTTCAGCGATTTCTTCTGTTCGCGCTCGTCACGGAGTCGCTCGACTGTCTCGCTGAGTCGCGCAATCTGGTCGAGTGTTTCCGACAGCGTTTCGAGTCGCTCCCGGCGGTCAGCCAGTTCGGCCTTCTGCTGGTTGTACGACGCGATCTGCTCTTGCTGTTCGGTGGCGCGCTCGTCGGCCTCGGTTGCGGCCGCTCGCTTCTGCTCGGCCTCGGCCTCGGCGTCGTCGGCCTGCTCGCGCAACGTCTCGATACGGTCGCGTTTCTCTTCGAGCGTCGTCTCGCGCTGGTTGAGGAGTTGTTCGAGGTTGTCGCGGTTTGCTTCGAGTTCCTCGATTCGCTCCTCGCGCTCTCGAAGTTGGTCGGCAGCGTCGCGGTTCGATTCGAGGTTCTCGATGTGGTCTTCGAGCTCCTGCAACTCTGTCTCCAGTTCGTCGACGCGCCCGCGGTGCTCGCCGATACTGTCGACGTGTGGCGATTCCTCGACTGGCTGGCCACACTCCGGACATTTGCCCGCGTCGAGTAGCTCCTCGGCTTCCGAAAGTCGTTCTCGCTCGTTTTCGAGCGTGGCTTGGCGCTCTGCTCGGGTTTCCCGACAGTCGCCGAGTTCATCGGTGACCGATTCGTAGTGCTTCTCAGCCTCGCCGAAGTCGATTGGTTCCTCGTCGAAAGAGTCTCGAAGCTTCTCGATTTCCGCGGCCATCTCCGAGAGCTCCTCGCGCTTGGTCTCGACGAATGACTCTGTCTCTTCGATTTCTGCTTCGAGTTCTTCAGCCTCCGCTCGCGCCTCGCGTGCGTCGGCGTCGAGTTGCTCGGCCTGCTCGCGGTGGTTCTCGGCGTTGCCGTCGGCCTCCTGTTTCTCGACGCTGGCCTCGCGAATCTGCTCGGTCAGCTCCTCGACTTCTTCGGTGACAGCCGACAGTTCTGCGTCGACCCGCTCGCTGTCGAGTGCGTCGGGTTGCGTGTCGAGTCCGTCGAGGTTGTTCACGAGGGCATCACGACGCTCGGTGGCGTCTGTCAGCGAACTCCGGGTTTCGTCGATTTCACTCGCAAGCTCCTCCCGTGTCCGCTCGGTTTCCTCGATCTCCTCGCGTAGCATCGTGATATCCTCGTCGAGTTCGTCAAGTTCCGTGCGCTTTTCCTCGTACTCTTCAATGATTGAGGCGGCCTGTTCGCGGCTCTGCTCGGCCTTTTGTTTGTTTTCTTTGTAGTTCTCGATGTCGGCGGTGACCGACGAGAGCTCTGTTTCGAGTTCGTTGCGCTGTTCGTGGAGGTTCTTCGCCTCCTTCTCCGCTATTTGGTCGTCGAGTTCCGACAGCGCGCCCTGTTTGTCGTCGCGGACGCGACCAACGCCGAGGCGGGCGTCGCTGGCGCGTTCACGGTACTCCTCCAGTTTGCCCAGTTGGAGCAGGTCGTCGATCATATCCTGTCGCGTCGACGGCGAGGCGTTGATGAGTTTGTTGACCTCGCCCTGTCGAACGTAGGCACAGTTGACGAAGGCGTCAGTGTCCATCCGAAGGAGTCCGGCAACACGGTTGCGCACGTCGGTCGCACCTTCGGTCGTTCCGCCGGGGCCGTCCATCACACACTCGGCCGTTCGGGCGTCGCCGTTGCTGACGCGAATCCGACGGCGAATCTGGTACTGGCCGCCGTCGTGGCTAAATTCGAGTTCGACAACCGTCTCTTCGGCACCGATAGTGACGATTTCGTCTAACGTCTTGTCGAGTGCCTTCGCACCGTAGAGTGCAAAAAAGCAGGCCTCGAGCAACGAGGACTTTCCGCTGCCGTTGAGGCCGTGGATGACCGTCACGCCGGCGTCGAGTCGGACATCTGTCTCCTCGTAACACTTGAAATTCTGCAGGCGAATGCGGTCGAATCTCACAGGTAATCCTCCATCGTAACCTGACTCTCGCCATCGGTCGAGTCCTCGGCACTCTCCGGCGACTCGTCAGTCTGTTCGGTGCTCGATTCTGCTTCCGAATCCTCGGCGGTGTCGAACGCTCCCGAGTCGGCGTCTTCGATGAACGTTTCGACCCGGCGCTCGACAGCGTCGGCGACGTTCGA
>JAQCNR010000459.1 GCA_028274925.1 Halovenus sp. | reverse complement strand
GCGACGCAATCGAGATTGTCGAACGCTACGACGGCCCCTTCGATATCGTGTTGATCGACAACGAAAAACAGCGGTACAAAGCGGCCCTGCAGGCTGTCGAGTCGAAACTGCGGCCGGGAAGTCTGATTCTTGCAGACAACGCTATCACTGCTGGCGTGGTTGACCGCGACGACGTGGTTGCACTGCTGGCTGGCGAGTCTGTCGAAACGGCAACGGAGGCAAGTCGTGGTATCGCGGAGTATCTGAACTACGTCCGCGACCACGACCGTCTCGATACTGCGTTGCTGCCTGCGGGAGAAGGCGTCGCCGTGAGCGTCGTCCGAAAGTGATTACAGCTCTGCAGCGACGTCTTCGGGCTCGAACAGGTTGGGGTCGAGAATGAGGTCAGCCTGCGCCAGCGCAAAGTCCGGCAGCGAGCCCTCGGCGTAGACGACTACCCGCAGGTCGGGATTGAGGTCTTTCGCGACCGAAATCGAGGTTGCCTGCTCCATTTCGGTGAGGACGTACGCCGTTGCGTCGACGATTCCCGCCTCTTCGAGCGCTGGGCGGTTCGCGATGTCGACGCGAGCGACTGCAAAGTCCTCCGCCTCGATGGCGGTGGCAATATCTTCTGGGTCCTCGCCTGCGACAATGACACGCATCTTACTCGTACTCGATTGTCGCGGGTGGTTTGTGCGTCACATCGTAGACGACGCGGGCCACAGTTTCGTTCTCGCCGGTGATGCGTGACTGGATGCGCTGGAGTGTCTCCCAGTCAATTTCCTGCGCACGAGCCGTCATTCCATCGCGGGATTCCACGGAGCGAACCGAGACAACCCAGCCGTGAACACGGTTGTCACCCTTGACACCAGTCGCCTTGCCGATGACCGCCGCCAGCGCCTGCCACGGGTCGTACTCTTCGAGTTCCTCTTCGACGACGTGGTTCGACTCACGAGCAACTTCCAGTTTCTCCTCGGTAATCTCGCCGATGATGCGGACGGCAAGTCCGGGGCCGGGGAACGGCATTCGCTCGGAGATGATTTCCTCTAGGTCGAGTTCGCGGGCAACTTCGCGGACCTCGTCTTTGTAGAGGTCGCGCATCGGTTCGACGATTCCCTCGAAGTCGATGTGTTCGGGGAGGCCGCCGACGTTGTGGTGGGACTTGATGGTTCCCTCACTCTCGATGCGGTCAGGATAGATGGTTCCCTGCACCAGATAGTCCGCGTCCACGTCGTTGGCAACCGTCTCGAACTCGCGGATGAACTGCTCGCCGATAACGTGCCGTTTCTCTTCGGGGTCGGTGATACCCGAGAGCGCGTCGAGGAATCGGTCTTGGGCGTCGATGATTCGCAGCGAGTCCATGTAGGAGAACGTCTCCCTGATTTCCTCGGTCTCGCCTTTGCGCATCAGACCAGTGTCGACGTAGACTGGCGTGAGTTGGTCGCCGATTGCCTCGTAGGCGAGTGCAGCAGCGGTCGAGGAGTCGACACCGCCGGAGAGTGCAATGACTGCGTTTTCGTCGCCGACTTCGGTGGCGATTTCCTCGAGTTTCTCCTCGATAAAGGAGTCAACGTCAACCATCAGTTCTCACCCCCCTGCAGTGAGGTGATTGCATCGAGAAACCCAACGAAGGGTGGGCTGGCACGAGTCGGGCGCGAGCGAAACTCGGGGTGGAACTGCGTCCCGAAGAAGTACGGGTGGTCGGGAAGTTCGAGAATTTCCATACGTGGTCCTGCGGTCCCCGAGAACACAAGTCCTGCGTCTTCGAGGTCGTCGATATAGTCGAGGTTGACCTCGTAGCGGTGGCGGTGGCGCTCGGTACACGTCGCCCCCTCGTAGAGGTCGTTGGCCAGCGTTCCGGATTTGAGTTCAGTATCGTAGGAACCGAGTCGCATCGTTCCGCCCATGTCGTCGAGGTCTTTCTGCTCTGGGAGAAGGTCGATGACAGGATGTGGCGTCTCTTCGTTGAGTTCGGCGGAGTGAGCACCCTCCAGTCCGAGGATGTTCCGAGCGTACTCGACGACGGCCATCTGGAAGCCAAGGCAGAGCCCGAGGAACGGAACGTCGTTCTCACGAGCATACCGAATCGCCTCGATTTTGCCCTCTGTTCCGCGGGACCCGAAGCCGCCGGGGACGACAACTCCGTCGACGTCGTCGAGTTTGCCGTCGTGGCCGTCGGCGAGGTCCTCGGCGTGAAGCCACTTGCGCTCGACGTTGACCTGCTTCTCCAGACCGGCGTGTTTCAGCGCCTCGTGAACGGAGATGTACGCGTCCTCCAGCCCGTATTTGCCGACGAGGGCAATTTTGACGGTGCCTTCTTTATCGCGGGTGACGAGGTCACGCCACTTGGTGTCGCGCTCGCCCTCCGGCAGTGCTTCGTCGGCGAGTCCGAGATGCTCCATCACGTACTCGTCGAGGCCCTCGTCCTCGACCATCAGCGGGACGTGGTAGATGTCCTCGACGTCGGGATTCGAGAAGACGGCGTTGGTCGGCACGTCACAGAACAGCGCGATTTTCTCCTTGACGTCCGGGTGGAGTTTGTCCTCACACCGCCCTACGAGAATATCTGGCTGCAGGCCAATGCTTCGGAGTTCCTTGACGCTGTGCTGGGTTGGCTTGGTCTTCTGCTCGCCGTTTTTCGAGTACGGAACGAGGGTGACGTGAGTAAAGAGAATATCTTCCTCGTCTTCCTCGTGGGCGAACTGACGCAGGGCTTCGAGGTAGGGCATCCCCTCGATGTCGCCGACGGTGCCGCCGACTTCGACGATACAGACATCGCTGCCAACGGCCGCCTCGCGGACTCGCTGTTTGATGCCGTCGGTGATGTGAGGAATAATCTGGACAGTCTTCCCGAGATAGTCACCGGCGCGTTCTTTCTCGATGACGTCCTGGTAGACCTTCCCGGTGGTGACGTTGTGGTCGAAGGTCATATCGATATCGAGGAATCGCTCGTAGTTGCCCAGGTCCAGGTCGACTTCGCCGCCGTCTTTGAGGACGTACACTTCCCCGTGCTCGAAGGGGTTCATCGTTCCGGCGTCGACGTTGAGATACGGGTCGATTTTGACCGCGGTCACGTCGAACCCGGCGTTTGCGAGCAGTCGGCCTGTACTCGCGGCGGTGATTCCCTTGCCAAGCCCGGACATCACCCCGCCTGTCACGAAAATGAACTTCCGACCCAGCGTCGGGTCATATCCTGTGTCTGGTTCCGGCATACTGACCGTGTGCTTGGGACGCTCAAATTCCTTTCGGACCACCTTTTTTCGACTTGGGTGTGCTTCGCACACCACGCGTCGAAAAAACGTGGGTGAAAAAGGCTGAACGCTCACTTCGCTCGCGTTCAGTGGAAATGCCTCGCTTTGCGAGGCGTACGTCCGGCAGTATGGAACAGGACTGCCGAACAGCGACGGCGACCACTAGTCGAAATTGTCTGCGAGAAAGTCAGCGACCAACTCAGCGACACGGCTCTGCTGGCCGACAAAGAAGTGGTCGGCCGGCAGTGAATCGACACGCCAGCCGAGGGGTTCGGCTTGCTGGACGACCGACTGCCAGTCTGCGGTGTCGTCCCGTTCGCCATAGACAACCTGTGCCGGGCAGTCGATGGCGTTCAACTCTGCAGGGTCGAAGCCCTCGACACTGCTTGCGGCCGGTGCGAGCGCCGAGACAGCGCGTAGCTCGTCAGTGCCTGTCGCGGCCGCCAGCGCAACAGCACCGCCGAAACTGTAGCCAAACAGCCCGACCGTCTCACAGCGCTCGCTTGCCCACTCGACCGCCGCGAGTGCGTCGGTCTGTTCTGCTCGGCCGTCGTCGAACGGACCGTAATCGATGCGCAGGCAGGCGATATCACGCTCGGCTAGCGCGTCACTGACGGCGCGCAGACGGCTGTCGTAGCGGTCACCGCCGAACTGCGGATGTGGCGGGCAAGCGACGACTACTCGGTCCGTCTCCGGGCCGTCGAGTGTTGTCCGAACGTCGCGACTGCCCGGGAGACGGTTGGGGTCATCCATACTGAGTCGTAAACAGATGTAAGAATTTTAAGGTTGGGCGGACCCTTATGCTCGTATGGGAATCCTCTCGCGAACGTCACAGATAATCAGGTCAAAAGTCAACTCGTTGCTCAACCGGGCTGAAGACCCCGGCCAGCAACTCGATTACTCCTACGAACAGCTTCAGGACCAACTGCAAAGCGTCAAACAGGGCATTGCCGACCTGACGACACAGAAAAAACGGCTAGAGATTCAGAAGCGTCGCCTCGAAGAGAACGTCGAGCGACACAACGAACAGGCCCGCGAGGCAGTCGAACAGGACCGCGACGACTTGGCGCGGAAAGCCTTAGAGAAGAAAAAACAGAAGATGCGCCAGATCGACGATCTGGAGCGCCAGATTGGCGACCTCGAAACCAAACAGGACAATCTCATCTCGCAGAAAGACGAGCTCAAACGCCAGATCGAGGAGTTCCGAACGAAAAAGGAGACGATGAAAGCGCGCTACGAGGCCGCCGAGGCCAGCGCGAAGGTCAACGAAGCGATGACCGGCGCAGGCGAAGAGATGGACGACGTCTCTCGCACCATCGAACGCGCCCAAGAGCAGACAGAGGATATGGAAGCGCGTGCGGCGGCACTAGATGAACTCCGGGAGAGCGGCGCACTCGAAAACCAGATTTCGGACAAAAGCGATTTGGACCGCGAACTCGACCAACTGGCAACCGACGGTGCTGTCGACCGCGAACTGGAGACGCTCAAATCCGAGATGGGCGAGGCGGACGCTGAGACAGAGACCAGCGAAACAGGAGACAACGAGACAGCCGACAGCAGCGAGGCGGCCGACACGGACGCCGAGACGGATGTCTCCGAGGCAGAGATCGAATCCGAACTCGAAGACCTCAAAGAAGAAAACTAGCCGAGCAGTCCGGAGAGTCGACCTGATTCTTCTGGTTCGATATCGATATCGACGCCGAGCAACTGCTCGACAGCCGCGGCAACTGCCGGCGTGAACTGCTCGTTAGTCGGGACACAGGCGGGAGCCTCACGGGGCGCTGTCACCGAACTTTCCGGAACAGCCACGTTGGCCTCAACTGGGCCGTCGTCGGCGCGGTTCGCGAGCACAACTGTTGCAGCGTGGCCAATATCAGCCAGTCGTTCCTGGGCCAGCGCGAGTCCGTCGTTGCCGCGGTGGGTGTCCGGGGCGACGATTCCAACGCGGTCAGCAGCCTCGACAGCAGCGATAGCCTGATTGCCACCAATCGGCGGCGTGTCCACCAGTACAGCGTCGTGAGAGATGGCCGCCGCGGCGAGTTGTTGCTCGAATCGGTTGGCCGCGCCCGCGGTTTTCGCCCGTGCGAGGCGCTCGAACGGTGCGTGGGCTGGACAGAGCGAAACAGTACCTGGGAGGTCGAGGTCCATCTCGTACAGCGTCTCGTCGAGTTCGGCTTCGCCTGTGAGTAGCGCGGTCAGGTCGCTGTCGATGCGGCCGTCGGTGTAGGCAGCGAGTCCCTGCGTCTGGACTGCAGCGTCGAACACCGCGACCGACCGGCCGGTGGCAGCCAGCAACGCCGCGGACTCGACTGTGAGTCTGGTCGTTCCTGCGCCGCCCGTCGCGCCGACGAGCGTCGCGATTCGAGTCGACATGCCTGTTGCTGGCTCGTTCGTGTATATAAACCTACGTATCTCTGGCAGCGACAGTCAGTCAGAGAGACCGGACGCAATCGCTGCCGCGATATCGCTCATCTCGTCGTCGTCGAGGTCAACGCCGTCGAACAGTCGGTGAATCGGGCCGACGTTGTCGTCCTCGAATCGCGGGATGATGTGCCAGTGGACGTGTGGCACTTCTTGACCCGCCTCCTTGCCGTTGTTGACCGCAACGGTACTCGCGTCTGCGTCGACGGCAGTCTCGACGGCGGGGACGAGGTCAGCGAGCACCCCGAACACTTCGGCGGCCTCCTCGGCAGACATGTCGTTCAGTCGCTCGTAGGGGTGTTTCGGGATGAGAAGCGTGTGCCCCGGTGCCAGCGGGTTGACATCGAGGAATGCGTAGGTGTGTTCGTCCTCGTAGACGGTGAAACTCGGTATTTCGCCGGCGATAATCTGCTCGAAGAGAGTTTTCTCGTTGCTCATATCTGAACCGTTGCTCGCCTGCCAAATCAATATTACCCACTGATGCCGGGGTTTTTATTCTGGGCTACGAAAACTGAGGTATGGCAGCGACGTTCGTCGGCGTGGACTACAGCAGCGATGGCTGGCTTGCGGTCGCGTTCGACGAGTCGGGGTACGACCACACCGAACTGTTCGGTGAAGTCGGCGAACTCTGGCAGCGCTACGAGGAACAGGACCCACGGATTCTGATCAACATTCCGATTGGACTGGTCGAAAGCGGCCGCGAGGAACGACCGTGTGACGAACTTGCACGGTCGGTACTCGGGCCGCGCAGCGGTGCTGTACTCACGCCGCCGGTCCGTGAAGCGACACGCAAGCGGCGGTATCCGGCCGCCAAGCGCGTCAACGAGCGCAAGAGCGGCACCGAACTCTCGAAACGAGCGTTTGCAATCAGCGACGAGATTGCTGCCGTCGACGACCTACTGCGGAACGTTCCGGAGGCCCGGACTGCCTTCCGCGAGTCGAACCCAGAGGTCTGTTTTCGTGCACTCGCTGGCGAACCGCTCGCACACTCGAAACGGCGGGCCGGGGGGTACGCCGAACGGATGCGCGTCCTCGCCAGCCACGACCCAGACGCACCACCGGTCGTGCAGGCAGTTGCGGAGGCAACCGACGGCGCAGATGTCGCCGTCAACGACGTTATCGACGCCGTTGTGCTGGCCTACACCGCCCGGCCGTCGAACGCACCGCTGCGAACGCTCCCGGCGGACCCACCGACCGACGAGCATGGATTGCCGATGGAAATCGTCTACCGTTCGCCCGACCCGCTGCTTGACTGATGGCGGGCAGACGACTTGCCCGACTTGAGGCGGTGCTGGGAGTCGGAATTGGTGGGTTCGTCGGCGCGAATCTCCGGTATCTGGTCGACGTGCTTGTTCCGACGACGCTCGTGGCGACAGCGATAGTCAACATCGTCGGGAGTTTCGCGCTCGGCCTCATCGTCTACGAAGCGGAGTTCACGGGTCGGCTGACAGCCACGAGCAGGCGTGTGCTCGCCACCGGGATGCTCTCGTCGTTCACCACCTACTCGACGTTCGTCGTGGACGCGCTCACAGCCACGCCTGTCCTTGGCGCTGGCTACGTCCTCGGGAGTTACGCGCTCGGATTCGTCGGCGTGCTCGGTGGGCGGGCGCTCGCTCGTGCGGGAGGTGAGCGGTGATGGAACTACTGGCGATACAACTCGTCGGGTTCGGCGGGGCAATCGGCGCTATCCTCCGGTATCTCGTTGGCGAGGTCGTCCCAGCAGAGTCGATTCCACTCGATACGCTCACAGTCAACGTGCTCGGAAGTTTCGCGCTGGGTCTTGTGACTGCGATTGGGGCCTCGACAGAAATTGCCTTGCTGGTCGGAACCGGTACGTGTGGCTCGTTTACCACCTACTCGTCCTTTTCTGTCGAGACGGTTCGGCTCTGGGAGCGTGGAAAACTGAAACGGGCTGTCGGGTATGCGTTCGGAACATTTGCGCTGTGTGCGCTGGCTGTGGGGCTTGCGTGGGTGCTCGCAGCAGCGTTGTGAGTTTGCAAATCTGCCCCGAGAGTTATACTCGCGGCGCGCACAGAGAGCAGTATGTCACAGACAGCAGTCATCGCTGGCGTCGGCCCCGGACTGGGGGAGTCACTCGCACGGAAGTTCATCGACGAGGGCTGCCAGGTGGGATTGTTCGCCCGTTCGACAGGCTATCTCGACGAACTTTCGGCAGAACTCGGTGAGCAGGCAATCGGCGTTCCGACAGACATCACCGACGAGGAGCGTGTTGCCGAGGCGTTCGACGAAGTCCGGGACGCGTTCGGAGCGGTCGATATTCTCGTCAACCACGCCAGTGGCGCGGCCTGGAAAGGGGTTCGTGATATCTCTCCCGACGAGTTCGAGCAGGCCTGGCGAGTCTCGGGACAGGGAGCGTTGGTCTGCTCACAGCAGGCCGTCGCCGACATGGACGACGGCGGGACGATCATCTTCACCGGCGCGACCTCTGCGGTTCGGGGTCGTGACGGTGCGCTCGGGTTCAGTGCTGCGAAATTCGCCGTTCGGGGAATGGCCGAATCGATGGCCCGCGAACTCGGCCCCGAGGGGATTCACGTCGCTCACGTCGTCATCGACGGCCAGATTTCGACGCCGACGATGGGTCGTCAACAGCCCAACCGAGACGAGGACTCGTTGCTCGACCCGGACGAAATCGCCGAGTCGTACTGGCATCTCGTCGAACAGGACAAAACGTCGTGGACGCTCGAACTGGACCTCCGGCCCTACATCGAGGAGTTCTAAGAGACGAGACGCTGGTGTTCAGGTTTCATGCAGCGGTCCTGGACGACTCGTTTGCCCCCCGCTTCGGCGCGCTCGACGGCCTCGTCGTCGTGGATGCCGAGTTGGAGCCAGATAATCTTGACATCCTCGCGAGAGAGTGCACTGTCGACGATACCGCTGACCTCGTCGCTCGGTCGGAACACCTCGACGATGTCGATGTCCCCCGGAACCTCTCCGAGTGAGTCGTAGGCCTGTTTGCCCAGCACCTCGTCGGCGTAGGGGTTGACCGGAACGATGTCGTACCCCTGGCGGTCGAGATAACTCGGGATGTCGTGTGCGTCCTTGCCGGGCGTGCTCGAACACCCGACAACGGCAACACGTTTGTAATCGAGGATGGAACGAAGCTCGTCGTCGTCAGTGACTGGCATACGTCGATAACAAACGCCGGAGACTTACATAGAAGTTGTGCCCACATATTCACTGCCGAGAAACAAAGAGAGCGCGGTCAGTTCTCGACGGCGTCTGCCGCGTCTTCTGAGACCTGCCGTATCTGGTCCTGGACCTCACTCGCCTGCTCCCGAAGCTCTTCGACTTCGTCGGCGAGTTCTTTATTGACATCACCGACCTGTTCGCGGAGTTCGGTGAGCTGGCTTTCGAGGTCGTCGACGGCCTCGACAGACTGGGCCTCTAACTCCTCGTGTGTTTCGAGCAGGAGGTCGAGTTGCTCGTCGATGGTCTCCAGCAGGTCCGCACTCAGTTCCTCGGACGGGTCGATTCCGTGTTCTCCGAGCTCTTTGGTGATGGTGTCGAACAGCTCTGCGTGTCGCGATAGCAGTTCGTCGTAGCCGTCGTCCAAGTTGGCGCGAAGCTCTGAATCTTCGGAGTCGAGCCCCGACGTCTCTCCGAGGATTTCTAGTGTGTCGGTCACTGCGTCCTGATTGAACTCGACGAAGCGCCGTTGGAACTGCTCTTGGCTCTCGATGCCGGCAATCACCGACTTGCCGACCTGCTGCTGGACGTCGACGCCCTGCGTGAGCAACGCCTGGCCCTGTTTCAGCGACTGTCGCTGCAGTTCGAACGTCGTCTTGATGGGGTTCGTGTATACGGACATGTTGGGTTTCTCTACTCTGATGTACGTCGTTTGTACGTATAGCTGTTGCGCTTATTACCATAGAACTCCATCCACCACCATCTATCGTCTCGAGGGGACCCATCCACAGATTTGTGCCCAGAGAGGTATTGACCGCCCATTGGCGGAGCACTCGGCGTACGCGTCAAGAATTGGGCTACCACCACCCGTACGAAATCCGGTGCGACGAGTAGCGCGTGGGTCTCGCATGGGAATGTCTCGCAGATTCCGGCGATTTCCAATACTTTATGTTCCGGACAGTCGACGTACACACCACATGAGTCAAAGGGTGGAACGATCCCGTCTCCCGGAGGAGTTCCCGGATCCCGAGGTCGCCGACAACGTCGTTTATAATCCGACAAATGAGCAGTTGCGGGAATACGCGAGTCACGACGAGCGGACCACCGAGTACGGGAGTCCCCGGTACGTGAGCGAGCAAAAGTCCCGGAGCGCGGACCAGACAACAAATCTCATTGACGACGAGTTCGATGACGCCGACTGGGAAGCGATTTCGGACGGACTCGCAGCCGCCGCCGAGCGCGAACTCGTCTGTCTCGACCGGCAGGTCGGTCGCCACGAGGAGACGTCGTTCACCTGCCGACTGTTCGTGCCCACGGAATACAGCCGAATTGCGCTGGCGTGGGGGAACCTTCTCGAACCCGCGACGGGCGAGCCGGATTTCCAGACCCTTCAGCTACCGGAGTGGGACGAACAGGTGGACAACGAACGGCGCATTCGCGTCCTGCCGGACGAGGGGCTAACCTTCGTGCTGGGCAGCGACTACACCGGTGAGGCGAAGAAATCGTTCCTGCGACTGTTCATGCGCCGAGTCAAAGAGCAGGGGGGACTCGGCATCCACGCAGGGAGCAAACGCGTCACCATCGAATCGGACGGCGAAGTAAGGACGGTTGGACAGGCATTTCTCGGTCTCAGCGCCACAGGGAAATCGACGCTGACCGGCCACGGCTGTTGGCTGGACGAACCAGAAGGAACAGAGATGCTACAGGACGATGTCTGTGCGCTGCTGCCAGACGGACAGGTGACTGGCAGCGAGGGCAACGGCCTGTACATCAAGACAGACGGACTCGACGAAGACGAACAGCCCGCACTCTACGAGGCGGCAACTGACGACGAAGCTGTCTTCGAGAACGTCTGGGTCGACGAGGACGGCACTGTCGACTTCGATAATACAGAACTGACCGCGAACGGACGGGCGGTCATCCGGCGTGAGGACCTCTCTTCGGCCTCGGAAGATATCGACATGGCCGAGGGCGTCGACCAAGTGTTCTTCATTACGCGGAATCCGGCCATGCCCCCGGTGGCACGCCTCAACGACAAACAAGCCGCCGTGGCGTTCATGCTCGGCGAGTCCATCCAGACCAGCGCTGGCGACCCAGACGCTGCGGGTGAGTCCATCCGCGTCGTCGGGACGAACCCCTTCATCGTCGGCCCGCCCGGCGAAGAGGGTGACCGATTCCGTGAACTCATCGCCGACAACAACGTCGAGTGTTTCATTATCAACACCGGCCACGTCGGCCCGAGCAAGGCCGATATCGGTGTTCGCGAGTCGGTGAAGATTCTCGTCGGTGCTGCCCGCGGCGACATCACCTGGCGAGCCGACGACACCTTCGGCTTCGAGGTACCCGACTCAGTGCCTGGGATCGATGTCGAGCCGTTCTATCCGCCAGCGCACTACGACGACTTCGAGGCCGAACTCGAACGCCTCCGGACCGAGCGCCGGGAGTACCTCGAACAGTTCGAGAATCTCCCGCAAGAAATCGCCGACGCAGTCTACTAGTGCTATCCGCCGGTTACCGGCGGAAACATCGCGAGTTCTCCAACGTCAGAGACGTCAGTGTCCCAGCCTGTCGCCGAGTGAAACGGGTCTTCGCCGTCAGAGAGAATTCGGAGATGGTCCTGTAGTGTGTCGTCGTCGTCGAGCACTTGTGGTTCGAGGTCCGGATACGCGGCGAGCAGCGCGTCGAAGGCGTCACGCAGCGTTGGCTCTTCCACATCGACCGGCACCTCGACGACGTTGTCACCGACCGTCTCGGAGAGTGTCGCGAATAGTTTCCAGCGCATACCACCTCTACGGCCGTCGAGAGCAAAGAGGATTACTCGTCAAGTCGCATGTCTCCGCCCGGACTGTCCGAGACATCGTCTTCCCAGTCGGCGTCGCCGGACTCGAACTCCTCTTTCAACTGCGCGAACGAACTACCGCCGCCACTGCTTGAATCATCGTCTGCGTCCTCCTCGTCGTCCGCGTCGTCGTCATCATCCACTTGGTCATCCTCGTCATCCGCGTCCTCGTCATCGGCAGCGAATGGTCCCTCGTCCTCAGAAAGGTCTAATTCGGAGACATCCTCGGTGTTGTCCTCGAATTCCAGGTCACCGATATCGTCCGAGATATCCGCCTCGGCGTCGCCCTGCAGGTTCTCATCGATATCGATTCCGCCGAGTTCGTCGCCTGTGTCGTCTGCGTCAGCGTCGTCGTCATCGTCGTCGAAACTGATGTCCGCCTCGTCGAGGCTGACGAGTTCGTCGCCGCCGTCGTCTGAGTCATCGTCTGGCGCTTCAGACTCGCTGTCCTTCTCGTCGGCGAACGCAATCTCGATTTCGTCGGACTCCGGAAGGTCCGCGTCGGCTGACTCATCAGTCTCAGACGAACGTGGCTCATCGGCTGACTCGGCAGCGTCGTCCTCCCAGTCGGCGTCGCCGGACTCGAACTCGGATTTGAGTTCGTCGAACGACGTGCTGTCTCCGTTCGTGGCTGCCTCCGCCGTGTCTGCTTGCTCGGTTGGGTCGTTCTCCTCGGCGTTTGCCTTGATTTTCTGGAATGACTCCAACCCTGCAGTCGTGGCGGAGTCCGCAGCGGTCGTCGGCTTAGTGGCAGGGTCCTCCGCAGCCGTCGGCTCAGCGGCGGGTTGCTCGCCAGCCGTTGGCTCGTCCGAAGCGTCGTCGTCACTCTCGCCGGCCGGAAGGCCATCCGCGCCGGTTGGTTCCTCGCGAGCAGTCGCCGTCGCGTCGGCAGTCTGGATGCTCTCGACCGGGTCGGACTCGTCAGTCGACAACGCTGGTGCACTCGCAACTGTCGGGTCGAGCGCAGTCGCCCCGGCTTCGAGTCGGCGCAGGTGGCCCGGCGTGGCGATGACAAAGAGCAGGTCACCCGGCGCGAGGCGGTACTCGCTGTCCGGGAACGGAACCGGGTCGCCAGATTCGGGGCGGATAGCGATGAGCGTCAGGTCAAGCGCGCCGACAGGCTGGCCGTGGAGCGGACTGCCGGCCTCGATTGTCGCAGTAGAGAACGTCTCCTCGGCAGCGCGCAACAGCGAAGCGAACTCCCGGTCTGGGCGGTCATCGACCGGCAGGGTGACGAGTCGGTACCGCCGCGTCGGGTCGACCTTCGGGGTGTCTGCTGCGTCGATAGCAATTGTCACGACGTCGTCGGCGACGCCCCGCAGTTCGCCGGTGCAGACCCGCCGCATCGAGTCAGGCTCCCAGACCTGCACAACATCGCCAGTACTGGCCGAGAAGCCGGGGTCGGCCCGGACTGCCACGGCGTTGGTTGCCGGCGGCAGCGTCGCACCAATACCAGCCGCGCGGGTCCCAACCGCCAGCGATTCGAGGTCGCCGTACTCGTCGAATTGGATGTCTGCAACGCCAACCCCGTAATCCGAGCGCAACTGCTCGGCAAGGCGGTCTTCGAGTTCTTCGACGGTCAGCCCACGCGGGAAGACGAACTCCGAGCCAGCCAACTCCGTCTTCGTTCGCCGGGGAACAGGGTCGTATCCTGGTGCGTCCTCGATGGCCGCCGGCAGCGACACTGTCGTGACCTGCCCGACAGCCTGTGCGAGTTGGCTAACCTCCTGGCCGGCATTCTGTGTGGGGTGCCAGCGGAGTACCTCGGCACCGAACCGGTCGCCAACCTCGCGGCCGACCGCCGCGCCAGCGACTGCGAGCACCAGCGCACCAACGTTGAACAGTGTCGTCGAGAGTTGCGACGGGACAGTCTCGTCGAACAACACCGCCAGTGCTGGGGTCGTCCCGAGGTACAGCGCAACGACCGCGACGCCGGCAGCGATAGCGAGCCACGGCGGAATCTGGTCCTCGGCAGCGGCCCGATACGCCAGCGCAGCAAGCGCCGCTGGAACCACCGCCATCGCCGCGATACCGAGCAGTTGCGTGATAACCGACGCCCCGCTCTCGACGGTCGCAACTGTCGACAACACGACCGTCACAGCGGACCACCCCTGTGGGGACGACTCATGAGACACCACCGGACTCGAAGGCCGTCAGGTTCTCTCGTGTCCCCGCCGCAAACAGTTCGTCCCCGGAGTCGAGCAGGATGTCGCCGTCGGGTGCGATCAGCCAGCCCTCGTCTTTCCGGACCGCTAGCACCGCAACGTCGTGTTCGTCACGGAGGACACTCCGACCCAGCGCGCGGCCATCGAGGTAGTCACCAGACCGAACGGCAATCCGCTGGATCTGGTGGCCAGCCCGACGGAGCATCGAGACCACCTCGTACTCGCGGTCGAGTTCACGCGATTCGACGACAATTTTCGTCTCTCCGGCCCGCAAAAGCGGCTGCACGTCGGTGCGCGTGACGGCAACGGTCACCTGTCCGTCGCCACCGTTAGTGGTCGGTGTCCGGACCCGTCGCGGTGGGCGGTCCTCCTCAACAGGGTCGTCGTCCGACCGTGGTTCGATGTCAGGTGCTTCCTTCGGCGGTGGGCCCGCCGAGCGAGCGCTGATAACTGTCCCGCGAACCTGTGCGCCGGGCGTGATAACCGTCACCTCGTCGCCGCGTGCGATTCCAGTTGGGACGAGTCCCGAAACGGTGACTGCGTGGCGGCCGCCGCCGACACGTTTCGACAGCCCCGAGAAGGGTGGAGCGGCGGCAACCTGTGCCCGGCCGCGGTCGTCGATGTCGACGTCTGCGGTTGCGAGGTCGTAGGTCGTCTCCAGTCGGTCGGCAACTCGTCGTTCGAGTTCGGACAGGCGCAGGTCCGCCGGCAGCTCGAACTCTGCGTTGGCAATCTGTGCACGCAGTTCCTCCGGCAGTTCGGGGTAGCCCTCGACGTCAGTGACGGCACCGACAACCCGAATTCGGACTTCTGCGCCGTCATCGACAAGTTCCGCCCGGTCGGTCGAGATACCTTGTCCGCCAAAGTCCGTCAGCGAGAGTCGCTGCGGGAACTCTCCGGCGGCGATGTCGCCTTTGCTGTGGGCGTACAGCGAGCCAGCGACGACGAACACGACGGCCAACCCGAAGCGTAGCGGGCCGGCAGAGTCAAAGACGGGTTCGCCAACCATAGCGAGTACGAATCCGTTCGCGGCCGCAACCGCGAGGCCGAGGCCGACCGCACCCACCCGCGGCAGCGACAGACCTTCGCGGTAGCGAAAGCCGAAACTGGCTGCCCAGACCGACAGCGCCGGCACGACGCCAACGAGTGCGCCCAAGTAAAATCCGAGTAACACGTCGGCGGGCAGCGATACCATACATAGATTCCACGCAGGGACCTTCAAATAACTTTCTGCGCGCATATCAGACGCTGAAAACAGAGAGCCCACACTACTCACCGGGCACCAATTTCTCTGGTAACTTCGTTTGTTCTGAACGAGAAACGAGGGACTAGATTCATCATGCCGAGCGTCGAATAGTTGCGTATGCTCCGTGCCATCTGGTCTTGGCTCAACTCGACAGATGAGGTCGAAACGGCCGCTGACGACGAGGAGAGTGGTGGTGGCTCGGGAGAGAGCGACGATTCTGACAGCGGCTTTCTCCGTTCGCGGCTGGACGTGTCGGTGTTGTCCTCCCACGGTGGGCCGCATCCTGAAAGTCAACCGGTCGAGGAAGCCACCATTCCCGACGAAGAGTACGAGGCGCTCGAGGAGCGTCACCAGCGGAAGTAGTTATTTGCAAACGCAGGCACAAGAGGTACATATGAGTCTGAAACACGACCTCACGAACGGAATCATCTCACTGGTTATCGGCGTTGCAATCACGAAATACACTGCCGGAGACGAGGAGAGCTACGACCTCTCGGATGTGTTGCTCTCGGTCGCAGTCGCCTCGTTTTTCTCCGGGTTCTTTACGAGTTATTTTGCCGGTGATAAGTGAGCGTCGTCGGGTTAGTTGCTGTAGGTTTCTTCGATAGACTTCGCAGATTTCGCCTCCTCGGGCAGTTCGATATCGACTGGCTCGTTGAACTCGCTGAATCGTTGTTCGAGCGTGAAGGTAGCGTCCTGCCCCCGGACCGTGAGGCTGTACTGGAGTTTCGTGTATCGGACACGGTTGGTCTCAACGTCGATGTGCTGAGTGACGCTCGCGTTGTTGAAGGAGACGTCCGGGGCGAGTTGGTCCGAGATGTCACCGGCCTGCTCGTTGGCGAGGGCGGTCAGCATCTCGCCGTCGATGTCGAGTTTCGTCACGTAAACCTCGTTCCCATCGACAGTCTGCTGGCCGGTCACGTCGAGCGTCGCGTTTTCGAGGAGTCGCTGTTGCTGGGCGAACTGGTTGTTCCCCCAAGCATTGAATCCTGAGACGTTCTGTTTGACCCAGCCGTCGAGTGCTTCCGACCGCAGGTACATCGTGTCACCGATGAGGTATTGCTCTTGCTCGAAGTCGGTTCCGGCGATAGAACTGCTAGTCGTGAACCGCAACTTCTCGGCTTCGAGGTCCATCACACCATCGCTCGTGGACGTCACGGACTCGCCGCCGAGGTCCATCGTCACCTCCTGTGTCACACGCACCGTCTCGACGCTTGCCATCGCGTCGAGTGAGTCGGCTCGAAGCTGTTCGCCGTCGACATCCGGAGTCGTATCGTCGTCAGTATCACCGTCGGTAAGCCCTGCACAGCCCGCGAGCGGAAGGGTCAAAACGAGCAGGAGGGCCAAGAGGACGGACTTTGTTTGGGCGGACATGTTACGGGATAATGTAGCTCGGAGTAGAATAAAACTGCCGGCCTGTTTCACGTCCGGCAACGACGTCAGTCGTCGTCAGCACCAGCAGTCTGGTCACCGTCACCTGCCACGCTCGGGGCTGGCAGGTCGCGGTCGGACCGTGGCCCAGTCAGGTCCACGTCGGGCAGCAGGTCCCGCAGGTACTGGCCAGTGTAGGAGTCGTCAGTCCGCGCGACAGTTTCTGGTGTGCCACTCGCGACAATCTGGCCGCCCGCTTCGCCGCCCTCTGGTCCGAGGTCGACGATGTTGTCGGCGTTTTTGACCAGGTCGAGTTCGTGTTCGATGACGACGACCGTATTGCCTTCGTCGGTCAGGCGGTGGAGCACGTCGATAAGTTTGCGCTCGTCTTCGGGGTGGAGGCCGGTCGTCGGTTCGTCGAGCAGGTACAGCGTCTCACCCGTGTCTTTCTTGCCGAGTTCTTCGGCGAGTTTGACCCGTTGTGCCTCGCCCCCAGAGAGCGTCGTCGACGGCTGGCCCAGTCGCATGTAGTCGAGTCCAACGTCTTTCAGGAGTTTCAGCCGTCGGCGCAGTTGACTGTGATTCTCGAAGAAGTCGTATGCTTCCTCGACGCTCATGTCGAGCACATCTGCGATTGTCTTGCTCTTGAACTCGACTTCGAGTGTCTCGTCGTTGTACCGCGCGCCGTCACATTCCTCACACGGGACGGTCACGTCCGAGAGGAAGTTCATGTCGATTTTGACCGTCCCTTGACCACCACAGGCCTCACAGCGACCGCCCTTGACGTTGAACGAGAACCGGCCCTTTGCGTAGCCACGGCGGTTGGAAACGTCAGTCTGGGCGAACAGTTCGCGGACGTGGTCGAAGACGTTGGTGTACGTCGCCGGGTTCGACCGCGGTGTTCGGCCGATGGGTGACTGGTCGATGAGTCGCACCGTCTCGATGTTATCCAGTCCCTCGATAGCGTCGTGTTCACCCGGGTCGACGCTCGTGTTGTCGTTCATCTCCCGAGCCAGTCCTTTGTAGAGCACGTCGTGCATCAGGGTCGATTTGCCGGAGCCAGAGACACCGGTAATCGCGGTAAAGCAGCCAACTGGCAACTCGACATCGAGGTTCTTGAGATTGTGCTGGCGGGCACCGCGGACTGTGATGGCTCCATCGGGGTCCCGGCGTGTTTCGGGAACTGGGATGACCTTCTCGCCGGCGAGGTACTGTCCGGTTGCGCTGCCCTCGCAGTCGAGGACATCGTCGTAGCTACCGTTGACGACGATTTCGCCGCCGCGTTTGCCCGGCCCCGGCCCCATGTCGATGATGTTGTCGGCCCGGCGCATCGTCTCCGTGTCGTGTTCGACGACAAGCAGCGTGTTGCCGAGGTCACGCAGTTCTTCGAGCGTGTTCAGCAGGCGGTCGTTATCTCGCTGATGGAGCCCAATCGACGGTTCGTCCAGCACGTAGAGCACGCCGACGAGTCCACTGCCAATCTGGGTCGCAAGTCGAATCCGCTGACTCTCCCCACCGGAGAGCGTTGAGGCTTCGCGGTCGAGCGTCAAGTACTCCAGACCGACTTCGGTCATGAACCCAAGCCGTGCGCGAATCTCTTTGAGGATCTCCTCGGCAATCTTCTGCTCGCGGTCGGTGAGGTCCGCTTCCATCTCCTCGAAGTGGGCGAGTGCGTCGCCGATGGACATCTGGTTGACTGCGGTAATCGAGGTGTCGTCCACAAGTACAGAACGAGATTCGGACTTGAGTCGGGTGCCCTCACACGCCGGGCAGGTGGTGACAGCCATGAACTCCTCGATGTGCTCGCGTGCGCGGTCGCTGTCGGTTTCGACGTGGCGGCGTTCGAGGTTCGGGATGACACCCTCGAAGCGCTCAGTCTTTTCGCGGGTGCCGTTTTTCGTCCGCCACTCGAAGTGAACGCGGTCGTCGGTGCCGTAGAGGAACTGCCGCTGAATCTCCTCGTCGAGGTCCTCGAACGGCGTATCGAGGGAGACGCCGAAGTGTTCGGCGACGTTGTCCAGTTGTCGCGAGTAGTAGGTCCGGTTGTAGCTCCACGGCTCGAAGACGTGTTTCAGTGCCTTCGAGGGGTCCTGAATCACCAGGTCTTCACTGACTTCTTTGGTGGAGCCAATCCCCTCACACTCCGGGCAGGCCCCGTGTGGGCTGTTGAACGAAAACGAGCGTGTCTCGATTTCGCTGATGTCGATGTGACAGTCCATACAGGCCAATTCTTCGGAGAACTCGACAACACGACGGTCGTTGGCGTCCTCGTCAGCGAGGTCACCGGTCGAGCGCGCACTCGCGCCGCCGACATCCAGTGCTTCGGGCGGGTCCGGGAAGATGACTTTCAGCACGCCGTCGGCCTCCTCTAGGGCGGTTTCGACGGAGTCGGTAATGCGCGAGCGGTCGTCTTCGCTGAGTTTCACGCGGTCAACGATGACATCGACGGTGTGGTCGTAGTTCTTGTCGAGGTCAGGGTCGTCGACAGTGAGGTCGTAGCGTTCGCCGTCGATTTCGACGCGGGTGTAGCCCTCGCTGACGAGTTCCTCGAACAGTTCCTCGAATTCGCCTTTCTGGTCGCGGACCACCGGCGCGGCGAGTTTGGCGCGGGTGCCTTCGGGTGCGGTGAGCAGGCGCCGAACCATCTGCTGGGCGCTCTGGTCGTCGACTTCGCGGCCACACTCCGGGCAGTGTGGCGTGCCGACACGGGCGTACAGCAGTCGGAGATAGTCGTGGAGTTCTGTGACCGTGCCGACCGTCGAGCGAGGATTGTTGGCGGCGTTTTTCTGGTCGATAGAGATAGCTGGTGAGAGTCCTTCGACGTTCTCGACCTGCGGTTTGTCCATCTGCCCGAGGAAGTTCCGGGCGTAGGCGGACAGCGATTCGATGTATCGGCGCTGTCCCTCGGCATAAATCGTATCGAACGCGAGCGAGGATTTCCCCGACCCCGACAGCCCCGTGACGACGGTCAGTTCTTCACGCGGAATCTCGACGTCTACGTCCTTGAGGTTGTTTTCTGTGGCCCCTCGGACTTCAATCGTATCACGGCTCATTCGTTATCCATGCCATGGACTGCGCTCGTGAAACGCTGTCGGTTGGCTATGACTGTGCGCAACTGACCGATGGAGGCGTCTTCGAATCGGATTATGTACGTAAAATACAATAATTAGCGGTTGTTTGTAATGCTATATAGTTTTGAAACACACAGTTGCATTGGTTAGGGCATAAATATTTAGTGAGTCTAATCCCAGAGTAGCGTATGCAACCGAAAGTGGGAGCGCGGGCGCGCCAGCGAGGAGCGCCCCTGTCCGGAGGGAAGCAGTCATGACGAAGCGAGAGGTCGACGTACCGCCGGCAGTACGCAAACAGATCGACAAGACCGTCGAAGAGATTGACGCTCAACTCGCGACAGAGGAAACCGCCGCCGTCGTCGGCGAGGTGCTGGCTGACTTATTCGGTGACTCAGAGGAGTACGGTCGCTACCAGCGCGGAGAGTCGTTGCCGCCGATGACGCGGATGCGCGTCCAGAGCTACGACCCGCGGAACGCGCTGGTCGAAACCGAACACTGGGCCGAGCAGGAACTGGCAAAACTGCGCGAGAGCAAGTGTCTGCGGTATCTCTGGGCTGGGTTCGACCAGTCACCGCTCTCGAACAACGTCGCGTTCGCACTGCCGTTCCGCCAGATGCTCGCTGACCACCTCTTTGCCGACGCTGGCGAGAACCTGCGGCTGTTCAGCGGGGTCAAAATCCAGTGTGGCCACAACATCGAGATGGGTGACAACACCGTCATCCACAACGATGTCTTGCTCGACGACCGCGGGAAGTTGACAATCGGTGACCGCGTCTCGGTCGCAGATACCTCACACATCCACACGCACGCACACGACACGGTCGACCAGACCGACGTGACCACCTACGAGACGATTCTCGAAGACGACGTGCGTCTGGGCTACGGGTCGATGATCAGTGCTGGCTGTCGAATCGGTGAGAACGCGATGATCGGCGCAGACGCGAAACCGCTCGGGGACGTGCCGGCTCATCACATCGCGGCTGGGTCACCTGCGAAAAGTGTCAAAATCAAACCCGGCTGGGAGTCGGCTGCGGCCGACCTCGGGCCGCTGGAGGACAACCGTGAGCAGCGCCGCCTCGACCGGGGGTTTCCGGAGCCCTACGAGGAGTACGACGAGTTCAACCGCTCGCTTTCGCCGCCGGGCGAGGGCTAACCAAATCGGTCCCCACGGGAAAGAGTACTAGAGCCCTGGACGTGTAGCAAGGGTATGTACGAGCAGATTCTGGTCGCAGTGGATGGCAGCGACCACGCGAGTGGTGCTGTTGGACACGCCGTCAATTTGGCCACGCAGTACGACGCGACACTGCACGCGCTGTACGTCATCGAGACGCGAACAGCCTACGACAACGCAATCATCAACCCCGAGGAGCGACGGGAGGTGCTTCACTCGGAGGGTGAACGCGAACTCGACTCAGTTCGAGAGCGTGCGGAGTCGGCGGGCGTCTCAGTCAAGACACAAATCGACGAGGGTGCACCACCAGAGAAAATCCTCGCGTATATCGACGAGCACGAGATTGATATGGTTTGTATGGGCGAGCGCGGCCAGTCTGATTTCAAGACGGTGCTGCTCGGCAGTGCCACCGAGACAGTCGTCCACGAGAGTTCGGTTCCTGTTGTCGTGGTGTAGCATCTGCTGGGAACAAACGAAACCATTGTTGTGTGCCCACTCCTACGAGTGGGTATGCCAGATACACGCGACCCACCGCCGACCGACGAAGGGTGGTATGCACTGCACGATTACCGAACCATCGACTGGGACGCGTGGCGTGACGCGACCGACCGCGAGCGCAAGCGCGCCCTCGCAGAAGTGACTGACCACCTCGACAGCGAGATGGCTATCGAGGACGCCGACGCTGGCGACTCGGCGCTGTACTCGATTCTCGGCCACAAAGCCGACATTCTCATCCTCCATCTCCGCCCGACCAGCGCCCACATCGGCGCACTCGAACGACGATTCGAGCAGACGGAGTTCGCCCGTTTTACCGAACGCGAAACCTCCTTCGTCTCTGTGACGGAGGCCTCGGGCTACTCTGAGCGAGCACGAGATTACTTCGAGGGCGAACTCGACGAGGACTCGGGACTGTACAACTACATCCAGACCCGACTGAAGCCGACGATTCCCGAGGCCACGCACGTCTGTTTCTACCCGATGGACAAGCGCCGCCAGCCAGACCAGAACTGGTACGACCTCGGATTCGAGGAGCGCGCCGAGCACATGGAAGCCCACGGCGACATTGGCCGCGACTACGGCGGCAAGGTCGTCCAGATGATTACCGGCGCAATCGCACTCGACGACTGGGAGTGGGGCGTCACGCTGTGGGGCGACGACCTCACCGACATGAAAGACCTGCTCTACGAGATGCGCTTCGACCCATCGACCTCACAGTTCGCCGAGTTCGGGTCGTTCTACATCGGCCGCCGCATCGAACCGAGCGACCTGCCCGCACTGCTGGCCGGCGAGGTTGTCCCGGCCGAGGGCGACGTGTCGATGGACGCCGACGCGACCGGTCCAGTCCATCCTGGCGCAGTGAGCGCAAACGGCGGCCGCGAAGCCACGGAGACGGACGACGCGGAGAGCCACACCGAGGCCGAAGCCGAGACACACGAAGCGAGCGACGAGGAAGAAGAGAGTGACGACGACAGCGGCGGCCCGCCGATGGGTGGCGGCGAGAGCGTCACCGAGGAGACCGACGACCTCGTTGGTCGACTCGGGAAGGTCGGCGTCAGGGAAGGCGAGCACTACGACAGCGGGAGTTTCGGACTACTCCTGCACTCCGACGCCGACGCTCAGGAACTCGCCGATGAACTCGACGGCCTGCGCGAGAACTTCGAGCACTACGACACCCACGTGATGTCCGTCGTTCGCGCTCAACAGGGTCGCTCCGCGATTGTAAGCGTCTGGGACAACGAGCGCGCGGCCGACACCGCCGAGGGCTTTTTGACCGACCTGCCCGGCGTCGAGGACGGCTACCGCGGGCCGCTCGGCGATGGCACATCGGAGGAGGCTGAAGCAGAGAGCGAGACAGACCACACCGGCGACGACGCCGAAGGTATCCGTGACGAACTGGCAGAACTGGACGTCTACGCCGGCCAGCCACACGGCGAGGACATCTACGCGCTGGTGCTGTACTCCGAGGCTGGCCTCGAGGAGTTGCGCGAAGAAGTCGACAGCCTGAGCGACGGCTTCGACCGCTACGACACCCACGAAGGCACCGACATCTACGACGACCCAGACGGTGACGCCGCAGCGGTCGTCAGTCGCTGGGAGACGGCCGACGCCGCCAACACTGCCAGCGAGTACCTGAGCGACCTGCCCGGCATCGTGGGCTGGGCCGACGAGGGCGACGGCTTCGAGACGATGGGAATGTTCTACACAGTCAAACCCGACTACCGCGAAACCTTCGTCGAGCGCTTCGCCGAGGTCGGTGAGCTACTGGCCGAGATGGACGGCCACCGCGACACTGCGCTGCTGGTAAACGTCGACAACGAGAACGACATGTTCATCGCCAGCCGATGGGACGCCAAAGACGACGCGATGGAGTTCTTCCGCTCGGACGCATTTACTGACACTGTCGACTGGGGCCGGGAAGTGCTCGACGACAAGCCCCGGCACGTCTTCCTCGCGTAGCGAGGGCAGTTGTCTCGCTATCTGTTCTAAACGTTCGCACCCAACTACCGAGAGGACCGTCATCGTTGGCCAGTTTCAGTTTCACCACGCTGTTAACGGGGCTTTATGTACAAGGGGGCACAAGCGAGGAGTATGGCAACACAGGAAGACCTCGAAGAGCTGCCGGGTGTCGGTCCGGCCACAGCAGAGAAGCTACAAGACAACGGATTTGACGGCTATCAGGGAATCGCAGTCGCGAGCCCGGGCGAACTCTCGAACACAGCCGATATTGGCGAGTCGAGCGCGGCAGATATCATTCAGGCCGCCCGAGAGGCAGCAGACATCGGCGGCTTCGAGAGCGGCGCTACAGTGCTCGAGCGCCGTGAGCAGATTGGCAAGCTCACGTGGGGCGTCGACGAGGTAGACGAACTGCTCGGCGGCGGCGTCGAAACGCAGTCCATCACCGAAGTCTACGGCGAGTTCGGCTCCGGAAAATCGCAGGTGACCCACCAGCTCTCGGTCAACGTCCAGCTCCCGGCCGAACACGGCGGGCTGGAAGGCAGCGCAATCTTCGTCGACAGTGAGGACACCTTCCGACCAGAGCGAATCGACGACATGGTTCGAGGTCTCGCTGATGAAATTATCGAGGACACGATGGTGCTCCACGAAATCGCCGAAGAGGGCGAGGCCGACGCTGGCAACGAAGAACTACTGGTTGAACTGGTCGAATCGATTCTCGACAAGATTCACGTCGCGAAAGCCTTCAACTCCAACCACCAGATTCTCCTTGCCGAGAAAGCCCAAGAGATTGCAAGCGAGAGCCAAGACGACGAGTTCCCGGTTCGACTGCTCTGTGTCGACTCGCTGACCGCACACTTCCGAGCAGAGTACGTCGGTCGAGGAAAACTCGCCGAGCGCCAGCAAAAACTGAACAAACATCTCCACGACCTGATGCGCGTGGGTGACCTCAACAACACCGCAGTCGTCGTCACGAATCAAGTCGCCTCCAACCCCGATTCGTTCTTCGGCGACCCGACACAGCCAATCGGCGGAAATATTCTCGGCCACACCTCGACGTTCCGCATCTACCTGCGCAAGTCCAAGAACAACAAACGAATTGTTCGTCTGGTCGACGCGCCAAACCTCGCCGACGGTGAAGGCGTGATGCGTGTCTCCGGCGACGGAATCATCGAGGAGTAGAACCCTCAACGGTTCGAGCTATGTCTGACGAGGCGGAGTGAAAGTGTTTTTCACGGGAGTGAATCACACGACTGCAACCATGTTCGAGCTGAAACGAGGGGGTTGTCTGCGCGCTACGAACGTCGCCACAGGTCAGGTTCCGCGACCTGTTCGCTAACCGAAAGCTCGCGGCTCCACCTGAGCCAGCCAGCAAGCAGGCCAGCACCGACAAGCAGGCCGACGAGCGCAACGACGCCTCCTTCCGGTCCGAACTGCCCACCAGTGAGCGCTGCGTCTCCAGCGTCGACATCAACGAGGGCAACGCTGGTCGTGAGGCCGCTGACCGGGAGGCCGAACACCGGCCCGAGGACGAAATTCCAGCCCGTGTGAATACCGATGGGTAGCGCCAGCGAGTCAGTCAGGACGTACGCACCGGCAAGCAAGAGGCCAAAGAGCGTGATGATGAGCGTACTCACCACGCTTGCGTTCGGGTTGCCGGCGTGGACGAGGCCGAACAGCGCGGCACTGACGCCTGCCGCGAGCAGCGTTGCAGTGCGGCCCTCGAGCACAATCCGCGAACCTTCTGCGACGTTGACCAGCACGTAGCCCCGGAAGATCAGTTCTTCGAGCGCCCCGATAGCGAGAAAGTACGCGCCAGCGACGAGCAGGCCCACCGGCACCGATAGCCCGGCAAACAGTGTCCCGTCACGGGTGAGAAGGGTGCCGTCAAGGCGGCCAGTGGTGAGGAGGACGACTGCGACAACAGCGACGACCATTACTGTCCCAATCGCAAGCCCGACGCCGAAGGCTCGCCGCCACGCGGTATCGAAGCCGAGCCCAATATCGCGAAACTGTCGGCGGTCGACAATCCAGGAGACAGCGAGCACAGCACCGACCAGTGCGAACAGAGAGGTAATCTCAGCGACGGCAGCCAGAACCGGGCCGAGGTCGCCGACAGCGCTCCCGACGATGAAGGCAACGAGACCAAGCAGAAGCACGAACACCAGCACGATAATCGACGAGATAGCGAAGCGAAACGGGGCACGGAACCGCCGCTGGTCGGTGTTCCAGAACACGGCGGAGAGCCCGCGACGAAGGTTCTCTTCCATATCCGGTGTGTCGGGCGCAGTTACTTAACTCTCGGAGTCCTCTCTGGCGGTATGGGGTCACTTCGCAAGAAACTCAAGCGAGCGTTCCAGCGAGCGATGCTCACACACGTCCCGGACCATCCGGCACACGGCGGCAACACCGGCGACGGAGAGTGGGACCCGGACGAAAAGCGCGACGACAGCGATCAGTGAGCGTCGAGATACTCGCGGACGCCCTCGGTTGTTCCCGGAACAGATTCGGGTTCGGAACCGGCCTCGGCGGCGGCCTCGGGGTCTTTGAGCAGGTGGCCGGTCGTGAGGCAGACGACCTGTTCGTCCGAACCGATGACGCCCTCCGAGCGGAGTTTTCGGAGGCCAGCAATCGAGGCTGCTGAGGCGGGTTCGACGCCGACGCCTTCTTCTGCGAGGTCACGCTGGGCCTCGGTAATCTTCTCGTCAGAGACAGCCGTGGCGGTGCCGCCAGTCTGGCGGATTCCCGGCAGCGCTTTCGGGGCGTTGACCGGGTTACCGATGCGGATTGCCGTCGCGCGAGTCTCGACGTCGTCCCACCGTTCGTGTTCCTCCCAGCCGTGTTCGATGGCCTCGGCCATCGGCGCAGCGCCGGCAGCCTGTACACCGGTGAGTTTCGGAACGTCCGCTTTCTCGATTGCGCCGCTTTTGACGAGTTCGCGGAAACACTTGTACAGCGCGGCGGTGTTGCCCGCGTTGCCGACCGGCAGGACGATGCGGTCGGGGTAATCGCCCTCCTCGTTGCGGAACTGCTCCATGATTTCCAGGCCGATTGTCTTCTGGCCTTCCAGTCGGAAGGGGTTCAGCGAGTTGAGGAGATACACCTCGCCGGCCATTGCCATGTCCTGCACGATGTCGAGACAGGTGTCGAAGTTACCATCGACTTCGAGAATGCGTGCGCCGTGGAGACTCGCCTGTGCAATCTTGCCGGCAGCGACTTTGCCCGCCGGGAGCAGGACGAGCGTCTCCATCCCACCGCGTGCGCCGTAGGCCGCCAGTGCGGCACTGGTGTTGCCTGTCGAGGCACAGGCCAGTCGGTCGACGCCGACTTTCTGGGCGACGCGGGTGCCGACGGTCATCCCGCGGTCTTTGAAACTGCCCGTCGGATTCATCCCTTCGTGTTTGACGCGCAGTCGGTCGACGCCGACTTCTTCTTCGAGGCGGGGCACGTCGTGGAGTTGGGTGCCGCCTTCGGGGAGGCTGACGCCGTTGTCGACCGGCAGCGCTGCCGCGTAGCGCCAGACGTTGCGTTCGCCCTCGAAATCGTCCCACGTCGGGAGGTCAGCGTACCGGACTTCGAGCAGTCCGTCGCAGTCATCGCACGTGAACCGAACCTCCTCGAAGGGCGCAAACGTCTCAGAACACTCGATACAACTCAGCCAGACGCCCTCGTCCCCACAGGGAGGTTCCTTCGCAGTCAGTTCGAGGTTAGCCATTACAGTTCTCTTGTCCCCACAGACCAAAAGTCAGGCGGTTGCATACCACGGGCGATTATTCCTCGGCGTCCTGCAACATCCGCTTGAGCGCCTCGGCTATCTCCTCGTAACTTTGCATCGAGAGGCCGTCAGTCGTGATGAGGACCCCGCGGCGGTCCTCGGCGACCCGGAGCAGGTAGCCGTTCTCGAAGGAGCGAACGGTGAACTTGCATTTGCCCAGTTCAGACTGCTGGTAGGCGTTCTGTGTCTCGCGGTAGCCGCGCCACTCGTGACCGACGAAGGTGTTGAGGTCGGCGTCCTGTTCGAGGTCGTCGCGAAGATACAGTTGGTCGAAATCAGACCGGGTGAAGTACGTGACAGAGCGGAGACTGTCGCCAGTCGCTGTGCGCGCAGTCGTGACGATGTTCTCCGCGAAGTCCTCGGAGAGTAGTTGGGAGGTCATATCCGAATCCACTCGCTGCGGGCACATAATTCCGGTGGGCACTCGACCCCGGCCGTCGTATGGTAGACATGGAGCCACAGGCCGAGCGCTACTGTCGTCTCTTGATTGGGCTCTCGTTGACGCTCCTAACCCTCGGTATCGGCTATCTCGTCGTTTTCCAACACTACACTTGCGAACTTCCTAGTGATTGTGGCCGGCCTCGGTCTGGGGTGGGTTGCTTTCCCGTACTGTCTCGGGAGCGCCTCGTTCTGGGGCTGACTCTCCAGTGGCTATTTTTGACCCCCTCCCGAACGCAGTGTATGAGCGACCCACACGTCGCAGGACTCTGCGGCAGCCTCAGAGACGCCAGCTACACCCGCGTTGCGCTGGGCCACGCACTGGATGAAGCAGCAGCGTTCGGCGCAACGACGACCAGGATCGACCTTCGGGAGTACGAGTTGCCGATGTTCGACCCCGACAACCGCGACGTCGGTGACGCCGACCGACTGCAAAGAGAACTCAGGGACGCCGATTCAGTCATCCTCGCCTCACCGATGTATCACGGCTCGTACTCTGGAGTGGTAAAGAACGCCCTCGATTACTCGGGATTCGACGAGTTCGAGAACACGACGGTGGGCCTACTTGGTATCGCCGGTGGCGGGTTTCCAACCGGGACAGTCGAGCATCTGCGGTCAGTCTGTCGAGCGCTCAACGCCTGGGTAATTCCCCATCAGGCAGTGGTCCCGAACGCGTCCAGTCAGTTCGAGGGCGGCGAATTCGTCGACGAGAAGATGGCAGACCGAGTCGCCGTGCTCGGCAAACGAACAGTGGAATACGCGAATATCGAACCTGACCCGCCCTCGTTCAGGAGTAGCGAAAACGTCGGTGGGACCGACTGACGCCCTGTTGACCCTCTCGTTCCGAAAGCGTCGTAGGGCAGCGCCGCAACGGTCAGGTATGAAACTCGGACTCGTCGTGCTCGACGGCTGGGGACTCAATCCCGACGAGATGGCCCGTGACGCCGTCGCTGCCGCGGAGACACCGACAGTCGACGACCTGTGGGAGACGGCCGCGGCCGGCCAACTCGAGGTCCACGGCCGCCGCGTCGGCCTCCCCGAGGGACAGATGGGTAACAGCGAAGTCGGCCACCTCAACATCGGCGCTGGCCGAGTACTTCTCCAGGGATCTGCCCGCATTACCGACGCCATCGAGCGGTGGCGCGGGGAGCGCGTGGCGGCGGAGCCGCCACGTCAGGAGGCGGTCAGTAGCACCGACCGCCCGTTTGATGATCCCGCAGACCCACCGCTCGACGAAAACGAAGCCATCGCGGGCGCGCTGGACCACGTCGGGGAGAGCGGTGGTCGCCTCCACCTGCTCGGACTCGTCAGCGACGGCGGCGTCCACTCCTATCAGTCACACCTGCACGCGCTGGTCGAACTCGCCGCCGACCGCGGCGTCGAGGCGACGACTCACGCCTTCACCGACGGCCGAGACACGGCCCCGAAATCCGGCGCGGGCTCTCTCTCAGACCTGCGGGCACACGCCAACGAGCAGGGGACCGGCCGCGTCAGCACTGTCTCGGGGCGGTACTACGCGATGGACCGCGACGAGAACTGGGACCGGACGAAACGAGCCTACGACGCCATCGTCTCCCGAGAGGCGGAGTACACTGCCGACTCGGCCGTCGCCGCCGTCGAGGTGGCCTACGACCGCGAGACGACCGACGAGTTCGTCGAACCGACGCTAGTCGAGGGTGGCCACGCCATCGAGGACGGCGACGCCGCGCTCTTCGTCAACTTCCGCTCGGACCGTGCCCGCCAACTCACGCGAATGCTCGCCGACATCGACCCCGTCTGGACCGCCGAGACGACACCGCCAGCTATCGAGTTCGTCACGATGACGCAGTACGACGAAACCTTCGAGTTGCCGGTTGCGTTCCCGCCGAACCGACCCGAGAGCACGCTGGGTGCGGTGCTGGCCGCGAGTGGCCTGACGCAACTGCGGATTGCAGAGACCGAGAAGTACCCCCACGTGACTTACTTCCTCAACGGCGGCCGAGAGGTCGAGTTCGAGGGCGAGAAGCGCGAAATCGTGCCCAGTCCCGACGTTGCCACCTACGACCAGCAACCCGAGATGAGCGCTGCAGGAGTGACTGACAGCGCGGTTGCCCACATCGAAGAGTCAGACCCTGACGTGGTCGTGCTCAACTACGCCAACGCCGATATGGTTGGTCACACGGGCGACTTTGACGCCGCGGTCACGGCCGTCGAAGCCGTCGACGCGAACCTCGCGCGACTGCTCGCTGCCTTCGCCGAGGCAGGCGCCCACGCCATCGTCACCGCGGACCACGGCAACGCCGACGACATGGGCACGCCCGAACAGCCACACACCGCCCACACGACCAGTCCCGTGCCGATATTCTACCGCGGCCCGGACGGTACCGGGGGCGGCCGACAGGTCCGAAGTGGTGGCACACTCGCCGATATCGCGCCGACGATGCTCGAACTGCTCGGCATCGACAGACCTGCAGAGATGACTGGCGAGTCGCTTTTTGACTAAGCACAACGCATACCAAGGAGTCAGACGAAGACTAGAGTATGTACGTTCCGTTCCACTCCCAGATGCAGGCCAAAGACGCCATCGCCGCCGAGTTACTGGCCGACGACGCGACAGAGACAATCGACACGGCCTACGACGAGATGGTCGACGCTGGCATCGAGGCCCGCGCTGGTGCCCCCGAGTTTCTCAACAACGAGCGCGACACCGAGGTAGACATTCTCACCGGCGACGCCGAGTAGTTACAGCGTCGCCGTCCCGGGTTCGTTCGCCGCCAGCCACTCCCTGAGTTCCGACTCGAAGCGCTCGAACTCTGCACGGAGTCGCTCGTACTCCTCGCGGGCGGGTTCCTCGCCGCAGTGGGCCGCGATAGATTTGAGGCGGTTCTCGATGCCTCGGAGGTAAGTGTCGGTCTCCTCGTGCCAGTGGTAGCCCATCTGGACAAACAGTGCGTGTACCAGGGCGAAACAGCCCAGTCCGTGGGGATTATTTTCGCTGGGGTCGGGCGAGGGCGGCAGTCGCTCGTCGAACTCCTCGCGGTATGCCAGCGCGAACTCGGCGGTCAGTGGCTTATACCGGTACTCCCAGTCGCCGCCGACGGCGCCCTTGCTGTCGACCTGCTGGGCGCGGAGGCTGTCGTAGCCGTCCTCGTCGTACCGCCGGACCGTCCAGTTGGTGAGTCCGTCGAAGGCCACCCAGCGGTCGGACTCGGCCGCCACCAGTGCGTCGGGGTCGCCGTCGAAGACCAACCGAACCAACCCGCCGTCGAAGTCGATGGCCGTCTCGGCGAACTGGCTGTACGCCCAGAACCAGCCCTGTTCCCAGTAGTCGCTCACCTGGTAGCGCTCCCACGCGTCTGGGAGGTACGACGAACAGAACCTGCGTTCCGATTCGGCAGTCGTGAACTCGAGTTCGAGTGTTGCTCCCGTCACGGGACAAAATTGTGCGAAATGATACTTAGCCGCTTGGCGAAGGCGATTTCATCAATCAGAGTGACAGGTTCTGGGCGGGAAGAAAGTATATTAGGAGTACGATCTAACCGCGTGACAGGCAGATGCGCGAGCGCAGCGACATCCGGGAAGAAGGAATCGATGCTCTGGAGACGCTCAGCAACGAGCACCGACTGGCAATTTTGCGAACGCTGGCCGAGGCCGACCGGCCACTGTCGTTTTCGGAACTGCGGAAAGCGGTGGGTATCGACGACCCCGGACAGTTCAACTATCATCTCACCAAACTATGTGAGCGGTTCGTCCGCGACGAGGACGGCGGCTACAGCCTCGGCCACCGCGGCGAACGGGTCGTCCTGGCCGCCGGAGACATCGACGCGAAGGCAGCGACAACAGCTCAAACCGGCGACTGCTGTCCGGTCTGTGGCGAGGATGACTGTGACCGACTCATCCACCTCCACCTGACCAGTCAGTAGCCCGCGAGTATATTAGACCGGCGGCCAGAGTTCGAGTATGACGACTGTCCTCGTCGGCACGGACTCCGTACACACGACGGCAGCGGCTTGCGATTATCTCGCCCCACACCTTGGAGAGGCAGATACAGTCGTGTTCTGTACGGTCACGGGAGAAGATGTCTCAGAACGCGACGCCGGCGACGCCGGCAACGTTGCCCGGACGCGACTCGTCGAACCAACCGTCGAAATTCGTGACCCTGAGGGCCGTTCGGGAGACGAAACCGTGGCCGGGGTGCTCAGGCGGGTCGCCGAGGAGTCCGGCGCAGACGAACTGCTGGTCGGGTCGACCCGGGGTGACCCCGCGACGGCGGGCGACGCCCCGGGGTCAACCGTCCGGGAACTGCTCGCTGAGACGACGCTGCCGGTCGTGGTTGTGAACGTGTAAGCCACGGCCATTAAGAGACAGCCACCCAAAGGTAGACGTATGTCTGAAAAAGAGACCGCAGTCGAGGAGATTATGAGTTCGCCGGTGGCGACAGTCACCAGCGACACGACGATTACAGAGGCCGCACAGACACTGCGAGAGAACAGTATTGGCTCGCTGGTCGTCGGTGACGACATTATCGAGGGGATTGTCACCGAGACAGATATTGTCGCGGCCGTGGGGCAGGGACTCGACCTCGATTCGACTACTGTCGAGAAAATTATGACCGACCCAGTGGTGACCGTGCGGCCACACGAAGCCGTCTACGTCGCTGGCGAGCGGATGGGCCACAACGCGGTGAAGAAACTGCCCGTCACAGAAGACGGGAAACCAGTTGGAATCGTGACGACGACCGACCTTGCGCACTTCTTCCCGCGCAACCGTATCACGATGGCCTCTCGGCCCGAGCGTGACGTCGACGAGGGCGAGTTCGAGTAACTACGGGATCAGTTGCTCACCGTCGTCGTCGTAGACAACGATTGCGTCGACCGGACAACTGCGCGCGGCAAACTTCGCGTCTAATTCCTCGCCGTCAGGCACTTCGCGAACGAAAATATCCTCGTCTGTTTCCTCACTGTCGGCTAAATCTGCTTTGCCATCGTCCTCGTCGCGCTCGAAGGCGTCCCACTCCGCGGTACACTGAAACATCCCGATACACGTATCGCGGTCGAATTCGATTCGCATACTGGCTGTTTGCGACCGAGCGTCAAAGAGATGCTGGAAGGGGCAGCGGTCAGCCGCTCTGTTTGCAGCCACTATCGAGACAGCGCCGCCCCGACGCCGTCTCGAACACTGGCAAGCCACAGCCGCAGGTGCCGTCGTGAATCCCGGTCGGGAACGAGTAGGCTGTCTCGCAGTCGGGATAGCGGTCACAGCCAAGCAACAGACCGCCGCGGTAGAGCACGCGTAACTGGCCGTCACAGTCAGGGCAGCCCCACTGGCGGTCGAACCCTTCCCGGACCCGTTCTGTCAGCGATTCGCAGTCGGGACAGCAGACCAGCGAACAGCCCCGCCGAACCCGAACCCGCGGCAGACCACACTCCGAGCAAGTGTCGTCGAGAACTGTCGCGTCGCGGGGAATCGGCACCGCTGTCTCGCAATCCAGGCAGGAGAGGGTGCCGTCGCCCCGGAGCAGGTCGGTGTCGCACTCTGGACACTCTCCGACGGGCAGGCCCGCGTGGCCGAGCGTGTGAGCGGTGCGGGCGCTGGCGTCGTGGACCGTCACAGTGAGTGATTGCTCGCCATCGCTGGCGGCGACAGTGCCGCCAGCAACGGTGACTGAGTCGGGTCGTGTGAGCCACGCAACTGGCTGGTAGCCGTCGGCGTCGTGGACGAGAACGGTGTTGTCGGGCTTGACGAGGACGATGAGGTCGCCACAGTGTTCCTGTTCTCTCGTTCCCTCGAAGACGGCCGTACAGCGGCCGGCGATAACGTGTGCTGTGTCGGGCATAGGGTGATTGGTTCCGTGATTGGATATAAACGTACGGAGAGGTCCCGGGCAGAGACAGCGTCATCCGAGGCGTGCGGCGTCGAGATTTTCAGACTGGCCTCAAACACGGGCTACGCGGTCCACAGTGGCAGGATATCTGGCGGGCGCTCGCAACGGCCAAACGCTACCTACGAACCGATGGAGGATGTAATCGGCGAGATGTCTGCGGATGTGAGGTAAACAGGAGTGTAAGTTACGGTGGTGCTGCGCCAACACCCTCGTTCGATCCGCTGAACGGAATGTCGATTTCGAGACCGTCGTAGGCCAGTTTCGGCCGCTTTGCTGTACCTGCCCCGCCGCCTTCGAACTCGATGATACCGATGTCCTCGAGTTCAGAAAGATTCCGGTGAACCTGCTTGTAGTCCCGGTCTACCAGTTTGGCAGCTTCGCTGATACTCTCGGGATTGTGTGTGGAGATCATCTCCAGCAGTTCCAGGTTCTTCGGGCTAAGGAGTCGGCTGAGTTCAGCGTACGATCCGAAGTTCAGGACCGGCTGGGGATCGTCGAGGTCTTCGCCCTCCTGAGCGGCCTTGATGCGACTGCGTGTGCGCTGATCGAGGCGGTCGCGTTCGCCGACGGTGACTTTGAGCGTTGGCATGGTGGTTTCCTCCTGACGGCGTCCTACTCCGACCAGTCCCACGACACTGGTGACATCCCTTCAGCTTCGCGTTTGAACCGGTCATACAGGGTGAGCATCCCGGGAAACTCGATGATTTCGATTTCATCCAAGGTGTGGCGCTCGTGACCTTTCGTCTGCTCGTGAGCGTTATCGTATCGGAGGATGGTATCACCACCGACTTTCCCGAGATGTAGGCTGTAGTCCCAGCCACTTGGGTACTTCTCAGCCTTCGTCTGCCGGATGGTGACGTCAACAACGTAGCCGTCTTCGACAGCCGTCCAGTCTTCGATGGTGGTGTAGGACGCCATCCGTCAACCTATGTTACTCACTCCATACCCATAAGCCTATGGACCTCTCCACATAGGATTATATCAATCTGTCCGAATTCTACTGAGCGAGTATTGGGGAATAGATCACAGTCAGGGGAGTGAGATATACAATCTACTAGTAGTTAACTAGTGCTGTCTGGTTTGACTAAGACGATGAGGACGCCGCAGTGTTCCTGTTCTCTGGTTCCCTCAAACTGGGCCGTACAGCGGCCAGCGATAACGTGTGCTGTCTCGGACATATCTCCTCTGGCCCGGTGATTGTATATAAGGCTACGTCTGCAGGCGACCCCCGACAATATGTCCCCCCGGGTGCAACCGACAGTATGGCTCCATCGCACGTGCTCGTTCCACTCGACGGCTCACCACTGGCCGACGCGGCACTCGACGAGGCGCTTGCGCTCTTTGATTGTCGTGTGACCGTGCTGAACGTGGTGACGCAGCTCGACGCAGCGATGAGCGAGGGCGGGATGCTCGAACCTGGCGAAAAGCGGCGTAAAAGCGCACGCAAGCGGGCTAACACGCTCGTCGAGCAGAGCCGGGAACGCGCCACCGAAGCCGACATCGAGACAGCCGTCGAAACCGGCGACCCGGCCGAGGCAATCCTCGCATACGTCGATACACACGACATCGACCGAATCGTGATGGGCAGTCACGGCGGCGAGCGGACCAGCATTGCTCGCCGGTTGCTCGGCACAGTCGCAACCACTGTCGTCGGCGAAGCACCAGTAACAGTCACCGTCGTCCGCTGAGTCACCCGCCAAGCACCGCGGCAAAGAGTTTGTACAGGCCGAATCCAACCGCGATGGAACTACCCAGCGTAATGACCCAAAAGGTCAGCGTAACGCCGATTTTTCGACGGGAAACGCCTGCAGAGCCACCAGCCAGTCCGCCGCCGATAACGCCGGAGATAATAATGTTGTTGAACGAGATGGGAATCCCGAGCGCGATGGCCAACTGCGCGATGATAAATCCGGGCACGAGCGCGGCAATCGAGCGTCGGACACCCAACTGCGCGTACTCACGCGAGGTTGCCTGGAGCAGTTTGGGTGCGCCCATCCACGCACCGGCGAGGATGCCGGTTGCACCGAGGGCCAGCAGGACGATTCCCGGCAGGCCGAGTTCGGTCCCGTAGAGATTTTCCAGCGGACCGGTCGCCAGTCCGACCTGACTACCACCGCTTGAGAAGGCAACGACACTCCCGAGAACGACGAGAAACGACCGGATGCCGCCCTCGACCGAATCTCGCGTTCGGCGGCGCATCACTTGGAAGCTTAGCGCGGCGAGGGCAATCGTAACCAGCACTTGCAGCGGGTCAACGCCCCCGAGCGTTGGGCTCTGGACGAATCTTGCGACGAACGCGGCAATAGAGCTTTGCTCGACGTCGGGCGGTGAGGGAATAATCGACAGTTGGACGTTCGCGGCGATGCCGCCGACGATAGCTGCGAGCAGTGGGATGCTGAGGGTTTCGGGAATATCGTCGCGTCGGAGCAGCGTTGCGGTCAGGTAAGCAAGCCCCCCAGAGACAGGCGGGACGAGCACCCAGAACGTCGCAATCCGGCGGTAGGTATCGATTGCGGGGTCGCCGCCAAGCGAGAGTCCCACGCCGACCATTGCGCCGGTCGTGGCAAACGCCGCGGGGACAGGATAGCCGGTATAGACACCAATCACCATGAACGACGTTGCGGTCAGCAGCCCCGCCGTTGCTGCCAGCGAGGTGATCTGGACGCCGTTAATCAGGCCCGCGCCGACGGTTTCGGAGATTGCGCCGCCCTGGGCCAGTGCGCCAAGTGCGGCGAGGATGCCGACGAGAAAGGCCGCCCGCATCGTCGAGATGGCGTTGGCACCAATCGCCGGCGCGAACGGTGGCGAGTTGCTGTTTGCACCCAGCGCCCACGCCGTCGCGAGGCTAGTGACAGTCGCCAGCGCGACGAGCGCCCAAAACAGCAGTCCAGCCACGGTCAGTCTCCTCCCCGGAGCTGCCGATCACTCATATGTGGCACTTCTTTAGGACCCTGAATAAAGCTTCCCGTGAATCGCAGGGTGAACGGAAGAATTTACGCTTCCAACGAGCCGTTGAGCACCTTCGCCGCGACGAGAATCGGGTCCCACACTGGGCTGAACGGTGGTGCATACGCGAGGTCGAACCGTTCGAGTTCGTCCACTGTCGTCCCCTTGTGCAACGCCGTTGCGAGCGTGTCGATTCGGATGGCTGCGCGGTCCTCCCCGGCAATCGTCCCCCCGAGCAGCCGTCCGCTCTCGCTGTCGGCGGTCAGCGTCACCGTCGTCTCGGCGTTACCGGGGTAGTAGCCAGAACGTGACCCGGCAGTGATCGTCTCCGAGACAGGGTCGAACCCGGCTGCTTCGGCCCGGTCGTGGTCGATGATTCCCACGCGACCACACTCCAGTTCGAAGGCTTTCAACACGGCTGTGCCAGCAATCTCACCGACTGGTGTCGGGTCGCCAGCGACAGTCTGGCCGATTGCCCGGCCCGCGCGGTTTGCCGTCAGACCGAGGGGCACCCAGTCGGACTCACCGGTGACGGCGTGGGTCTTCTCCGCGCAGTCGCCGGCAGCGTAGACGCCATCGACTGCGGTCTGGCCGTATTCGTCGATTCTGACTGCGCCAGACTCGCCGAACTCGACGCCAGTGTCCATGACGAGTTCCGTGTTTGGCCGGATGCCAATACCGACCACCGCTAAATCCACCGCGACAGTGCCGTCGTCAGCAACAACTCGCTCGACGCTATCCTCGCCCGCGATAGCTTCGCCTTCAGTGTTCAGGTGCAGGTCGACGCCTGCGTCGTCGACATAAGCTGCGATTTCGTCGCCGACAGCCTCGCCGAAGGCTGGTGCGGGTCGACTGGGGCGCTGGTAGAGATGTGTTTCGAGGTCCCACTCGCGGAATGCCTCGACCATCTCGACGCCAACGTATCCGCCGCCGACCATGGCGACGGTTTCGGGTGGCTCGCGGTCGAAGTACGGCGTTATTGCGTCGAGGTCGACGTAGTCGGCGTCGAGCACCGATTCGTCGGCCTTCTCGGGTGGTGTGAGCAGTGCGCGCAGTGCCGCGGCCGAGTGCATGTGGTGAATCGTGAATACGTCGTCGAGGTCTGCACCCTCGATTGGCGCAGTCACCGCCCGCGCACCGGTGGCAATCAGCAGGTCGCCGTAGGACTGTTTGACTGTGCCGTCGGGCGTCTCGACGGTGACCGTCTGTTCCCGTGGGTCGACCCCAGTCACCTCGTGGTGTCGGTGGAGGTCGATTCCTCGTTCGCTGACTTCTGTTGGTGACAGCGAGAGCATCGACGCGATAGAGTCCACCTCGCCTTTGATGTAGTACGGCATGCCACAGTGGGCGTAGGAAATCCAGTCGCTTTTCTCGTAGACGATGACCTCTCGGTCTGGGTCTTCGCGTTTGCACTTGCTCGCTGCGCTCAGTCCTGCGGCGTCACCGCCGACGACGACGAATGGGTCGCTCATACGTGAGACTCACGCGGTTGGCTCGTAAGTGTTGGTGAGAAGTCGGTAACCCCAACTAGTCGTCGTCAGCGAGCGAGTAGAGTGTCTTCCGTGCGTCGATGACGGAACTGCGAGAGGTGACGATGTCAGCGTCTTCGAGTTCAGACAGCGCAGACCGGACTGTTCGGCCCGCCAGCAACGTCTGGTCAGCCAGTTGTGGCTGGGTCAACTCTCCCTCGTGTTCGAGCGTCTTGGCGACGAGTTTCGCACTGGGCGGCAACTCTGACAGCGAGGCAGTCGCATCTTCGGAGCGCGACTGATGTGCCATATTTTGTTCTGTGTCGGATTGCACAATAATGTTTCCCGGGGTGCGCGCTGGACCTACACAACCGCGCGGCTGGGTAGCGCGGACCGGGCATACTGTCATTGACCCCCTCGAACCACCCTGCGTTAACTGCGCTTTTTATTTGGGACTGCAACGAAGTACAACTATGACTGAGGATGATATCGACCTGGCGCCACCTGAACTGACCCGCGACGACCTACTGGTCCTCGACGACCCACGGTTCACCGAGGACACGACAGCGCTCGTTACCGGCGCAGCCTCCGGAATCGGACAGGCAACCGCGGTCGCACTCGCCGCCAACGGCCTCACTGTCGTCGGGGCCGACATCGACACCGACGGAATGGCCGAGACCACAGCGCTCGTCGACGAAATCGGTGCCGAGGGCTCATTCGAGGGGGTCGAGACAGACCTGACCAACGACGAGGACGTGGGAGCAGTCGTCGACGCCGCCGCAGAGTACGGCCAGTTGCGCTACGTCGCCAACATCGCAGGGATGCAACACATCGACGCCATCGCCGAGTTCCCGATGGAGAAGTACGACCTCTTGCAGGACATCATGGTCCGCGCGCCCTTTTTGACCGCACAGAAGGCGATTCCACATATCGAGGCGACCGAGGATGGCGTCGGTGCCATCGCGAATATGTCGTCGGTGCACGGCCACTTCGCGACCGAACGGAAGGCGGCCTACATCACCGCGAAACACGCGCTCACTGGGCTGACACGCTCTATCGCCGCAGAGGGCGCGGGCACACTCCGGAGTTTTTCGGTCTCGGTCGGCTACGTCCTGACGCCGCTGATGGTCAACCAGATCGAGGATACCGCAGAACAGCGCGGCATCTCCAAACAAGCGGTCATCGAGGACGTGATGCTCGGACAGGCCCGAACGAAACAGATGATGACGCCGGCAGAGGTAGCAAATCTCTTCACATTTGGCCTCTCACGACACGGCAAGCACCTCAACGGCGGCGATATGCTCTGGGACGGCGGCTACACGACAACCTATCAATGAGTGAGCAAACAAACGTCGCCATCGCCTGTCAGGGCGGCGGGAGTCACACCGCCTTCACCGCCGGTGTGCTGGCTCAGTGTTTCGAGAACTGGGACGACGACTGCGAACTCGTCGGCATCAGTGGTACCTCAGGCGGCGCGTTCAACGCCCTGGCAGCGTGGTACGGGCTGGTCACCGGCGATGAGGCGAAAGCCGCAGATATCGTGACGGATATCTGGGCAGATATTGCGGTCGACGGTCCGGCCGACCGTGCCACGAACAACTGGCTGACGACGCTCTCACGGTTCGAGGGTGCCGGACTGCCGCTGGCACGGGTCAGCCCCTACCAGAATCCGTGGTCGAAGATGGGCAAAGAGCGTATCGGGTCGATTCTCGAACGTCACGTGGACTTCGCGGATATTCCCGGCTACTGTGAGCGAACGGCACCGGAACTTGTCGTCGGGACAGTCAACATCAACGCCGGCGTTTTCGAGACGTTCACCAACGAGGACGTTACCGTCGAGGCGGTGCTGGCCTCTGCGGCAGTGCCGACGCTGTTCGAGGCGGTCAAAATTAACGGTCACTACCACTGGGACGGGCTGTTCTCCCAGAATCCACCGATTTACGACCTGATGCACCAATCGCCCGAACGCAAGCCCGACGAACTGTGGGTAATTCAGATTAATCCGCAGGAACTCGAGGGGGAGCCGACGAGCCTCAACGAAATCACCAACCGGCGCAACGAACTCTCGGGCAACATCTCGCTGAACCAGGAACTCCGGTTCATCGAGCGGGTCAACGACTGGGTCGAGAGTGGTCGACTCCCGACTGACGAGTTCTCGACAACCGAGATTCACCGCATCCAGATGGGGCAGGGCTACGACGCCTCGACGAAACTCGACCGCGACCCCGCATTCATCGAGGAGTTGCTGACGTCGGGTCGAGACAAGGCCGCGGCCTTTCTCGACGAGCGGGCGGAATCTTAAGCGCTCGCGCGATGTACGCCAAGTATGGGAGTGGGATTCGACACTGACCGCGTCCAGACTGTAACGTTTGACTCGTACAGCACACTCGTCGATGTCGAGGCGGCCAGAACGGCCTTGGCCGAGCGCGTGCCCGACCCAGAACCAGTGTCACGACTCTGGCGCACCCGGTCGCTGGCGTACACCTTCATCGCCAACCAGATCGACGCCTACCAGCCCTTCTACGAGATGAACCGCGACGCCCTGCAGTACGCACTCGACGCCTACGGCGTCGACATCTCCACGGAGGAACGCGACGAGATTCTCGCCGTCTACCACGAACTCGATGTCTTCGACGA
>JAQCNR010000143.1 GCA_028274925.1 Halovenus sp. | reverse complement strand
TTCGGACGTACCTCTCGAAGATGGTCCAGTACAACCTTCTAGAAGCCAACGGGACGAGCCGAGACCGGCAGTATTCTGTAGTCACTGAGCCAGTCAGTTCGCCGGCTAACTGAGTCCCACGCAGCGATTCGACGCTAGAGTTGCTCTGTTAACCAACATTCGGACTGACTTGGCTCGTTTTGTCGGTTAAACTGTTGCAGACGATTCCGGAGAGTTTCGCGGAAGCGGTCGAGAATATCCAAATTTCGGGCACAGCGGGCTCTTCCAGATTGCTCCGGTCGGTTTCCTGAAACTCGGAAGCGACACGCCGCAGATTATCGGATCTGTGAACCTCTACTCATGTATGTCAGACCACCCACCCCCGAATCGATTGGAAATTGAGCAACCAACACGAGGAGCTGACCGGAATCGGTCCATATCCAGCCAACCTGATACAGCGAGCGACGACGTCCTACTTCCCTCACTTGAGGACGGCATCACGCTGTTGGACGTCGACGGCAGTCGGGGCGTGCCTATCCTGCAGTCGATAGTCCTCGATCATCTCCTCATGCGCGACGGGCCCGCTTTCTGGGTTGACGCCAACGGGCACGCCACGACCACCACGCTCTCACGAATCGCTCCCAGCCAACGGTTGCTCGACCGGATCCACGTTGCACGCGGATTCACCGCCTACCAACATTACGGCGCTGTCTGTGATCTCCCGACGGCAGTGAACCACTGTATTCAGGAATCGACGACAGAGGACAGCCTGGGAGGGCGACAGTCCACGGGTCACGACGAGGACACATCCCCGTATACGCCCTCCCTCATCGTCGCCCCAGCCATCGATGCACAGTACCGTGCCGACGATACCCTCGGAGAGGCACACGCCGAGACGCTCCAAGCCCGAGCGCTCGCAAAGTTAGCGACCTATGTTGAGGGGTACGACATCCCCGTTCTGGTCACCCGAAGCAAGCGCGACGAGTTCGCGGTACCGGTCGAGACGGCCGCTGATCACTATCTGGAGTGCGAGCAGACCCGGATGGGACCGAAAATTAGTGGCGACGACTTCGAGACACTCCTCTACCCCGTCGGCGGCGGCGCGTACTACCAGACGACGTTTGCCTACTGGCGACAGTTGCTCGCGGCACGCGCCACGCAGGTCGGCGTGGAACCGGCGACGCAATCGACGCCGACCCAGGAGGGCGTCGGGACAGGCGTCACAGCCGACGGTGAGACGGTTTCGGCCACCGCTGACCCCTTACTCGATGCGTGGACTGCGACCAGGACAGGAGGCCGATAGCGATGGGGCGCACAAACCCGACGTATCGAGATGCGCTACGGGCCATCGAAGAGCGCTGGGCAGAGTTCCGGCGGGCACTGCGGCGTCGTGACCAGCCGCGCTTCGACCGGCTGTTCGAGTACGCCCGCGAGCACGCCGACGCGAGCGGGCTGTTGAACCACCAGAACCCGCTGCTGCCGGCGCTGCTCAGCATCGACCTGGAACAGGAGGCTCGACTCGACGACCACGAGGAACGCCTCGAGGAACTCGAAGCCACGGTCGCAGCACGCGATGACCAAGAGACAGCTCCACCGGACTCGAATTCGTGACGATGCCGTTCAGTATCGACTTCTTGGACGACGGCCGCGTCCTGGAATGGGAGGCAACCGCCGACGGCGCCGTCGCGACCGAGCGCAATGACTACACCCCACGCTTCTACGTCGCCCCCCGCGACCCAGCGTCCGACCTCGACCTCACGACGCTCCAGTCGGTGTACGGCCAGCACCCGGATGTCGTCGCGACCGAGATGGTCGCGCGACGGCCGGGCTTTCGACGAGACGAGGAGACTGTTCTCGCCGTCGACGCCGCCCACATCGACCGCGTCACTCCACTCGCCCGACAGGCACGCCAGCTGTCAGCCTATCCAGTCGGAGATCTCGCCTGCTTCAACGTCGACTTCTCGCGGGAGTTCCGGTACTGTCTGGAGACCGGTGCAGATCCGACGCCGGCGAGCGAACTGTCGACGCTCCGGCTCAGCGTCCCGGTGACCGAAACGAGCAACGACGTCTACGAGGAACTGTCCATCGCCGGCGATGCTATCACTGGCTCGCCGACAGATATCCGGACCGCCGTCCAAGGGGTGCTCGACGCACACGATCCGGACGTCCTGGTCTGCTCGACGAGTGAGATCGTCCCGACTCTTCACGAGATGGCGACGGCTGCCGGCGTCGACGACTTCTCGCTGAGTCGGTGGCCGGACGTCGACTACCAGCAGCTCGCGAGCCGGTCGACGTACTCAAGCTACGGCCGCGTCGGCCACTCGCCGGCGCGGTACAATGTGCCCGGCCGGGCGATTATCGACGAGTCGAACACGTTCTTCTACGGGGAGACGAACCTCGACGGCGTCCTCGACCTTGTGTCGCGCTCAAAAAAGCCCGTCCAGGAGCTCGCGTGGGCGTCGATCGGGAACGTCTTG
>JAQCNR010000427.1 GCA_028274925.1 Halovenus sp. | reverse complement strand
CCTCTTCCTCGGCGAGCGTCTCTGCGAGTGCCTCGATGAGGTCCTCGGCAGGCACGTCGTAGACTGTTGTCATTGGCAAATCCTTCCTGTCGGCGTCATATAACAGTTGTGAAGCCCGACAGCGCCCGTGTCACCGACTGACAGCCGGTTTCAGGCGGCCGGGAGCACAATCACCGCCTGGTTGCCCGCCCCGTCGGCCCGGCGGTTCAGTTCGAGTTCGCCACCGACGGTGTCTGCGACCCAGTTTGCCAGCCAGAGACCAATGCCAAGCGAGTGCATCAGCGGTGTCTCTTTGCCCTCGTTAATCGCCTGCAGGTCGCTCTCTGGAATCGGCGGACACTCGTCTTCGATGATCGTTCGGACCGCGCTGTCAGTCTGTTCGACCCGTATGACAACGGTCGGCTCCGCGTCGGGATTGTGCTCGATGGCGTTCTCGACGAGTTCGCTGAGTGCGATCCGATACGAATCCGGCGCGCTGACGACCAGTTCAGCGGGCAGGTCGAGTGTGATGTCCGCAGCGGGATGCTCCCGGCGGAGCTGGACCGCCAGGTGCTCGATCAACTCTGTGACGTCCGTGCGGTCGTGCTCGGACGGGTTGAACCCAACCTCGGTCTGTGCTGTCCGGGCTTTCTCGCTGATTTCCATCAGCTCTTCGGCGGCGTCTTCGATCTTTGTTGCCGCCCGCTGGTGTGTCTCGTTGTCGGCGTCTTTCATCGTCGCAGCGTGGCCGAAAATCAGGTTCAGCCGGTTGCGGACGTTATGTCGGAGGACACGGCTCAGTACGTCGAGTTTCTGCTCGCGGTGCCGGCGTGCCCGGATATCCCGCGCGACGCCCGTGAGACCGTTGTACTTCTCCCCGTCGGAGGGCAGCAGACTGAATCGAATTTCGACGGGCTTGCGCTGGCCGTCCTTCGTGACCACTGTCGTCAACATCGACCCCGACGTGTCCTCGGTGGCGATGACGGACCGAATCTTCCCGTTGAAGCGCTCGACCTCTCCGTCGGCGAGGACGAGTCGCGGGTCTGCGCCAAGCAGTTCTTCACGGTCGTAGCCAGTCAACTCGACGAACGCGCTGTTCAACAACTCGAACCGACCATCGCCGTCGAGCATGTACAACCCGTCCTCGGCCTCCTCGACCAGATGTGAGTAGTCCCCTGTCTGCGACGACTCCCCCCTCGTCTCTGTCTCCCCCTGCTCTTCGTTCATCCCATGTACACTTCTACTGTAGCTCCCCCGCTCAACTTAAACACACTGCAAAAATTCGACCCATTGTCATTATCCCCCTCACAAATCGATGGTTCAGACGCGGCATGGCCGACAGGGCCGTTTTTGTCCCCCCGCAGCGTAACCAGCGCATGGACGAGCGCGACGCGCTCAGGGCCCTTGCTGAGACGGTGCCGGGCGCGGGAGACGACGCTGCAGTCGTCGACGGATTGGCTCTCACGACCGATATGCTGCACCGCTCGACGGATTTCCCCGCTGGGACAACACGGCACACTGCCGGCTGGCGGTCAATCGCTGCCTCGCTGTCGGATATTGCGGCGATGGGGGCTGACCCGGTGGCCGCCGTCGCGGCCTACGCCGCTCCTGCCCTCGACTGGGACGAAATCGAGGCGTTCGTTCGCGGCGCACGCGAAGTCTGTGAAATCACTGGCGGCGAGTACGTCGGCGGTGACCTCGATGACCACGAGGAGTTGACCGTCACCACGACTGTCGCCGGCCGCACCGAGAATCCAGTGTTTCGCTCCGGCGCGACCCCCGGCGAGGCAGTCTGTGTGACCGGCACGCTCGGCCGGAGCGCCGGGGCACTGGCACTGTTCGAGCGTGGCGATACCGAGCGCGCCAACGACCTCTTTCGGTTTCACCCCCGCGTCGCCGCCGGTCGCGTTCTTGCTGGCCACGCAAGCGCGATGATGGACAGCAGCGACGGGCTTGCCCGCTCGTTGCACCAACTTGCCGAGGCGAGTGACTGCGGGTTCGTTATCGAGTCGCCGCTCCCGGCCGCCGATGTCGTCGCGGAGGTTGCGGACTCGCCGGACCGGCAGCGCGAACTGACGGCCTTCTTCGGCGAGGACTTCGAACTGGTCTGTACGGTCCCCGAATCTGCTGTCGACTCGCTGCGCGGGGAGCTTTCAGTTCCGTTTACGAGAATCGGGACAGTCGTGGAGTCCGGACTCACACTCGACGGCGACACGCTCCCGGACCGCGGGTACACCCACGGTTAGGCAAGTTCGACAATTTCGACAGGAATCGGGGTGAAACACAGCGCCGCGAGCGCGAAGGTGACGACGCCGAGCACCATCCGCTTCCGGTCGAGACCTTCGTCGTCGATTGGGTCTGCAGGGCCAGCGTAGGCGAGTCCGACCGCGAATAGCCCCCACATTGCCCAGATTCCGACCGAATCGAACCCATCAGCGACCACGAGCAGGTACGCCGCCAGCCCGAACAGTACTGCGGGAACAATCGCTGCGAGTCGTTCCTGCTGTTTGCCAACCATCGCCCGGAGGATGTGGCCGCCGTCGAGTTGGCCCACTGGGAGCATGTTCAGAAGCGTCACGAGCATTCCGACCCAGCCGCCGAAAACCACCGGGTGGATGCTGTTCGCTTCGAGCTGTTCGGTCGCTCCGGTTGCGATAGCGATCAGCTCTAACAGCGGCGGATGGTTGAATCGGACCGCGGTTTCGGCCTGTCCGACGGCGGTCTGCTGTGCCGGAATTGGGTCGAGTTGCAGTCCGATTGCAGTGATAACGACTGTCGCCACCAGTCCCGCAAGTGGCCCCGCTGCGCCGATGTCGAACAGTGCCTTCCGGTCTGGAATCTTTCCGCGCATCTTGATAACCGCACCCATCGACCCAATGTACGTGGGCAGAGGGATGAAATACGGCAGCGACGCCTGGACGTTGTGATACCGGCTCATGACGTAGTGGCCGAGTTCGTGGACGCCGAGGACGCCCATTACCGCCACCACGAACGGCCACGCTTCGAGTACCCGCCACGGTTCGCTGACCACGGGCACCTGATACCAGAAAATCGCGCCGGCGAACAGCGTCGAAAAAATCGTTGCGACGAACAACAGGAGATTCGTCCTTGGAATGCCGTCGATTTTCGTGGAGTTCGGTTCCGCAACGAGAACGTACTCTCCACGCGAGAGCGGCAGTCCCTCGTCGGCCTGGTAGCCCCGCTGGACCGAGAGTTCGTAGCCCTGTTCCCGGAACAGCGGCCACAGCTCTTGTTCGAGCTGTTGGCCGGGAATCGTCGGCTCACCGACGTACAGGACAGTGTCGTCCTCTGTCCGAACTTCGTACGCATCGAAAACGGAGGCGAATTCATCTGCGGGTGGAGGGGTCTCCTCGCTACGTCCCATCGCTCCGTGCTAGGTGTTGTTGCTCTTTGAATGTTACCCCGCGCACGGTAACGAGGGTAGGCCTCCTGTTTCGATGACGCGACTTGCAGACACAGACTCAAATTGAGCCGTGTCCGTAGCGGTCACAGTCTCCACAGGCGTTGATTCGGGCCATCCCAGCCCTAATTCAGAAAAACCACGCTTCAGGACGTTCATCGTCGCATTCGCATCCCTATCCGTTTCAAACCCACACGCTGGGCAGGAATGTTCCCTGACCCAGATGGGCTTCGCTGTCTCCACACCACACTTGGCGCACTCTTTGGTCGTCCCCCGTGCTTCGACCTGAACGACGTGGGTTCCGTGCAGATCGGCTTTGTATTCGAGCAGGGTGATGAATTGTCGCCACGCCGCATCCTGCTTGTTACGAGCGTTTCCGTCGCCCTGAAGCATACTCTGGACGTTCAGGTCTTCCACGAACACAGCGTCGTACTCCTTGACGAGCCATGTCGTGATTTTGTGCTGGTAGTCTAACACCTTCCGACGAATGTGGCGTTTGACTTTGGCGACCTCTCGGCGTTGCTTCTCGTAGTTGTTCGAGCCGTTCTCCTTCCGCGAGAGTTTGCGTTGTTCTCGTCGGAGTATGTCGTACTCGTCTTCGAGGTCGAGCCAGTCCACGGTCTTCCCATTGCTGGTGTGGATGTAGTTGAGAATACCGAGGTCGATACCAACGCTGTTGCTCGTGTCAAGCGTGTCCACGTTGGGTTCCTCGGGCAAGTCGGCATCGTTGGTTTCCAGACCGAAGGAGACGAACCATTCACCGGTCGTCTCTTTCTTGAACGTGACTTCTTTGATCGTGGCGTTGTCGGGAATTGGGCGCGAATACCGGATTTTCACCCATCCAATCTTGCTGAAGCGGACGTACGCGTATTTGTCGTGGCCCCTCTTTTCATCGAGGTCGAAACCAGATTGGCTGTACGTCACGCTCCGGTATTCGGTGGGTGATTGTCGTTTGAGCCGACCAACGTTGTACCCTTTCTTTTTCTTCTTGCGAAGGTTCGAGAGGTTACGGTGGAAGCGTGCAACGGTGGCTTGTGCGGCCTTCGAGTGTAGTTCACCGAACACCGACCACTTGCGCTTCCACTTGGGGAGTTTGTTGTTCTGGTTGTACTCACTCAGTTTGTCGTCTTCTGGGGCTTGTTCGTAGTCCCAGCGGACGTGGTTGTAGAGTTGGCGATGAACATTCAGATGGTGTTCTAGTTCAGCCGCTACCTCTTGCGTTGGGTAGGCGTGGTAGCGGTAACTGTATTCCATCGCTGTCTCTTGATTACCAATGTGTTCACTTAATCGTTTGTGTCAGCAAGTGTTGGCTTCATCCCCGACCACGGTGTTGACGCAAATCGAAGATTTGCAAAAGCCGAAAACCTGTGGTTTTCGGAAGGTCGGGGTATTCGCCTTGCTGACTAGTATAAAAAGCACGGCCCGTCGGGCGGCAGTCGTGTTATTGGAGGGCGGGGACCGAACACGACACGCTACGCTGGCTCGACGCGCCAGGTTGTCGCACTCGTGTACGACCACTTCTCGATTTCCAAGTCGATGGTGTTCTCTTTGAGTTTGACCATCAGCGCGCCGATTTCCTTGGGCGAGAGCCCGACCTCGTCCGCGATGAACTTGCTCTTGAAGTACATTTCTCCGTCCTGGGCCTTTCCTTTGAGATACGACCGAAGTCGATCTTCTTTCGACCGTGCGTCGTCGGAGGACTGTATCGTGCTCATATCTACACTTAGCTCATGGCGGCACAGGGGTATATAAAGAAAGGAAGCTTCGTGTTGGTTTGGCTGCCTTCAGGCTGAATCACCGTAAAATGCACTTTTTACGAACTGTGCTGAGCTGCTTAGATTGTTTAAAACGCCTTCTGTGATTGTTAGAGTGGGGTTCCCAGACAGCATATATCCACTACCGATTAGCTGTAATAATGGCGTGTTATTGCCCGAAAGCAAGCAACATACTCCGGTATATTGCACTCGGTCACGCTGGGATGGCCCGGGCGTCAGGTGGTCTTGACAACCCTTAAGATGGAATCACGGTTACAGCGAGGCAATGAAAGTAATTGTCTCTGTTGGCGGGAGTGTGCTCGCGCCGGATGTCGAGTCCGACCGCGTTGCGGAGTACGGGCGGGTGCTCAGAGAACTCGAAGACGCGGGACACACTGTGGGCGCTGTCGTCGGCGGGGGGCCGACTGCACGCAAGTACATCGGTGCCGCCCGTGACTTGGGGGCCAACGAGATGGAACTCGACCAACTCGGCATTGCCGTCACTCGCCTGAACGCCCGTCTGCTGATTGCCGCGCTGGAGGACCGGGCGGTCCCAACGCCAGTCGAGACACACGAACGGGCGCGAGAGGCGCTTCGACAGGACGATATTCCTGTGATGGGCGGGACCGTCTCCGGACACACCACCGACGCTGTCGGGACGGCGCTGGCGGAATACACCAACGCTGACCTCCTGATTTATGCAACCAGCGTCTCAGGCGTCTACGAGTCCGACCCGGACGCCGACCCCGACGCGAAAAAATTCGACTCGATGACCGCCTCGGAACTGGTCGATATCGTCTCGGATATCGAACTCGCTGCCGGGAGCAACGCACCGGTCGACCTGCTGGCGACGAAACTTCTCCAGCGCTCGAGACTCCGTGCGGTGGTGCTCGACGGCACTGACCCGACAGCGCTCGTGCGGGCAGTCGAAGGCACACACGACGGCACCGACGTTGTGCCGGAGGACGAGCCATGACCGACCACCCCGACCCCTACGAAGTTCTCGACAGCACGGAACCATTCTGGGCTGACGCCGCCGCCAACTCAATCGAAGCACACAGCGACGGCGACCCGATCGTCATCAAGGGCGGCGTCTCGCCCTCCGGTGTTCCACACATTGGCCACGCAAACGAGATTCTGCGCGGCTACATTGTCGCTGAAGTCTTACGGGCGCGAGGTCACGAGGTCAAACAGGTGTTCACCGCGGATGACCGCGACCGCCTCCGGGCCATCCCTCGACGACTGGCTGACCTCGACGGGAATCTCGTCGGTCTCGGCGAGGTTGACGCTGGCGCGTTAGGCCGTAATCTCGGCAAGCCGTACACTGACGTTCCGGACCCCTTCGGCTGCTGTGACTCCTACGGCGCACATTTCACCGAACTTCTGCGCCGCGAAACCGAGAAACTCGGCGTCGACGTGGAGTTCGTCTCGAACACCGAACTGTACGAATCTGGCGAGTTCGACGCCGTCACGCGACAGGTGCTCGAAAACGCCGACACGGCCCGCGAAACGCTTTCGCAGTACCAGAGCACGGTCGACGAAGACTACGTTCCCTTCTTCGCTCGCTGTGAGAACTGCGGGCAGTTGACCGAGACGATTACCGACGTGGACCTCGAGGCCGGAACGGTCACCTACCGCTGTACTGACAGCGAGGCAGGCGGCGACACCATCGACGGCTGTGACCACGAAGGCACGGCTGATTTCCGGGACGGCAAGCTTCCGTGGCGCTTCGAGTGGCCCGCGCAGTGGCAGGTACTCGGCGTGGACTTCGAGCCCTTCGGCAAGGACCACGCCGAGGGCTCCTGGCCCAGCGGCGTCGACATCGCTCGCAACGTGCTCGGCATTGAACCGCCGGTCGGCATGGTCTACGAGTGGTTTACGCTCGAAGGCGAGGCGCTCTCGTCCTCGGAAGGAAATATTGTTACTGTTGGCGAGGTGCTCGACGTGCTCGAACCCGAAGTCTTCCGGTACTT
>JAQCNR010000418.1 GCA_028274925.1 Halovenus sp. | reverse complement strand
CACTGCCGACAAGATTGCCGCCGGCGAGGAGGCACGCATCGGCGTCTCGATGAGCAAAGTCTACGCCGCACAGGCGACGCAGGATGCAATCGACACCGCCTTACAGTACCTCGGTGGCAACGGACTCGGGAAGGACCTCCCGATTGCTGACTTCTACGAGTCGATCCGACCGTTCCGCATCGTCGACGGCGCTGACGAGGTTCACCTCCGGACCATCGCTCGCGAGGCGTTCGATGAAGGGACTGACCCAGAAGAACTCGACCCGATTACGCGGTTCGGAGAATAGGGGTTACTGCTCGCCCATCGCCTCGCCGGCGACTTTTCGGCCCTGTGGCGTCAGCGAGACCTCCTTGCGCTCGCGGACGACCCGGATGACTTCGAGTTCGAGCAACTGGTCGTAAATCTCCTCGACTCGTTCGACGTCGATACCCACGAAGTCACTGATGGCAAACGGCGAGACGCCGGAGTACAGTGCCATCACGACCCGCTGTTCGGTCGCTGTGAGGTCGAGGTCGGCACGGTTGCGCTCGGCACCCTCCTCCAGTAGTTGTTTGAGCACCGAGATGTGGTACTGCCGGCCTGAGAGGTACGTTTCGACACTGGTGCCCTCGTCGTCGGTGTGTTCGACCTCGATCACACTGCGGTCCTCGCCGGCCACCTCGCGCTCGTCGGTCTCCATCTCGCCGATATCGTCGCGCTCGATGACGAACTTCTGGCCGTCTTCCAGCACCATCCTGACGGTCTCTTGGGTGAGGCTCAGCCGTCCACGTTGCCACTCGCTGGACTTGACAACGCCGCCGACAACTGCGGGATGTTTGACGTAGATGACCGCCTCGTCGAGAATTGCCCGGAAGAAATTCGTCCGGAATCCCTGGTAGTCTGCTGTCGTGATGAGCAACACATCCTCGCCGACATCGAGTGCTGTGTAGTACGACTCAGAGGCCGCATTACGGTTGACATCGACCCGCTGGTCGAGGACATCGATCTCCTCCAGCGACATCGAGATTTTTGAGTCGGTGATAATCATCAACCGCTGGTTGGTCAGGACAATCCGGCAGTTCTCCCACTCGGCGTCGGTCAACTCCCGACCACCTTTGAGCGCGTGGAGGTATTTGCCCTGCGTGTCCTCGATTTTCTTTTCAGTGTTACTCATGACAGCACCGCTCTCTCGGGGGTAGGGTACAGGGGCAATTATAGGTTATGTCCGGTTATCAGCAACGAGAGCCAAGTCACTGCTCGTTCATCGCTTCACTCGCGAGATTGCGCCCTTTGGCGTTCAGCGACACTTCGGTCCGCTCGCGAACCTTGTCGACGGCACCCGCGTCGAGGAGTCGCTGGTAAATTTCTTCGACTTCCTCGACGTCGGTGCCGACGAAATCAGCCATCTCGAACGGCGCAACGCCGGAGTACAGCGCCATCAGGACCTGATTCTCCAAGTCGTCGAGTTCGTACTCGTCCTGGCGGGCCTCGATAGTATTCCGAAGGAGTGTCCCGAGCGCCCGCGGATGCCACTGCACGCCCGAAAAGTGTGTCTCGACACTGCGGCCCTCCTCGTCGGTGTGTTCGACTTTGACGACTTCTCGCTGTTCGCCGGCAACCTGTTCTGTTGCGGTGTCGACGGTCCCGACGTTATCAATCGCGAATCGGACAGTCTCGTTGTCGGGCAATCCGAGGACGATTTCGTTGTCGTCCAGCCGAAACCGAGCCTTCGACCACGACGCGTCCTCCTGAACGACGCCGCCGACGATTGCCGGGTACTTGGCGAGGATTACCTCGTCGTGCAGCGCCGCCCGACAGTACTCTGACTCGAAGTCGCTCAGTTCCTGCGCGTCGACGAGAATAACGTTGTTCCCGATTTTCAGCGGCGTTGCACCCGGTGCGTCCATGCCGTCTGGAATGAGATTTTCGTCGTCATCGGGCACGAGAATCTTCGAGTGGGGAATGGCCTGTTTGTTGCTGCTCGTCGACAGCACAAGTCGCTCGTCGGTGATGACGATTCGACAGGAGCGCCACTGCGCGTCAGGCAGTGGCTCGCCGCCTTTGACGGCGTAGAGATAATCTCCCTGCGTGTCGACGAGTTTCTGTTCCCCTTCGCTCATGCACTCGTTCTGGCGGTAGCTAACGTATCCACATACATAACTCTCAACATCTGCTAGGAGTTGGTGTTTGTTGGTGAGTTGTTGGTACCTCGGTGACTGCGAACAGCCAGAAAGCCCCCGTCCGTTCGAGTCGGGGGTGGTTCGAAAGACGCTCCGCGTCTTTCGTCATCACGAGAGAGCAAAGCTCTCTCGAACGACCTCGCTGCGCGCGCTTCGCGTGCTTACTTCGGCCGCCTTCCCCGAACGGACGGCCCCTTTCAGTCCCTCCCGCGGTGGCCAGTGTCACAAGCAACAGGGTGGGACTGAAAGGGGCGGCGGGCTACGCGAACCCCGACGACGTAAGCACCGCAGCCCGGAGGGCGAGGAGCGCAACGAGTCGCGGGAGCGTAGCCCGCCGGGGCTTTCTGGCTGTTTTCACTCATAATTCCGGAGATTACACCAAACCAATTTCATCCAAATCATCGCTCCGAAACTGAATTACGGACCCGGAACGACCCTCCGATAATGGACGTTCTGTCGCTTACTCGTCGGGCACTGGAAACGGGCCCGCTCTGTGACCCCTGTCTGGGCCGCCTCGTTGCCGACCGGAGTTTCGGGCTGACGAACCGCGACCGGGGCAACGGTCTCCGGACCGCCGTTGCGCTGGCTGACGACGACGATTTCGAGGCCGGTGGGGACTGCTGGGTCTGTGAAGGAGAGTGCGAACGGTTCGACTGGTGGGCCAAACAGGCCGCGAGCGCCGTCCGGGGCTACCAGTTCGAGAGCTATCAGATCGGGACGCGGGTGCCGCCGCTGATCGAAGAGAACGACCGCCTCCTCCGGGAAGATGTCGGCCTCGACCCGGAGGCCGGCGAACTGCTCAAAAGCGAGTACAACCGCGAAGTTGGCAAGCGCTTCGGCCAAGAAACTGGGACCGAGGTCGATTTCGGCCGGCCGGACGTGCTCGTGCTCTGTGACCTCGCAACTGACGAGGTGGAGGTGCAGGTCAACTCCGCGTTCGTCTACGGTCGGTACCGGAAACTCAAGCGCGATATTCCACAGACTAAGTGGCCTTGCCGTGAGTGCAACGGCACCGGAATCAACCGCGACGAGGAGTGTTCGGGCTGTGACGGCACCGGCTACCGCTACGACGAGAGTGTCGAGCAGTTGAGCGTCCCGCCAGTGCTGGAGGCGATGAACGGCGAATCAGGGACGTTCCACGGCGCTGGCCGAGAGGATGTCGACGCGAAGATGGTCGGAACCGGTCGTCCGTTCGTCATCGAAATCGACGAACCACGGAAGCGCGATGTCGATGTCGAGGCATTGGAAGCCGAGATCAACGAGTTCGCCGACGGCAAGGTCGAAGTCGAAGAACTGCAACTCGCCACCCACGAGATGGTCGAGCGCGTCAAGGAACACGACGCGAGCAAAACCTACCGGATGGACGTGGAGTTTGACGCGGCTGTCGAAGCGGAGGAGTTCGAGGCGGCACTCGACGCGCTCGACGGCGCAACCATCGAACAGGGCACGCCACAGCGAGTCTCGCACCGCCGCGCCGCCAAAACGCGGGTGCGAGAGGTCTACAATATCTCCGGTGACCTCGAAAGCGACACCACCGCCACCATCGAGGTCCACGGCGAGGGCGGCCTCTACGTCAAAGAACTGGTCAGCAGCGACGAGGGTCGGACGAGGCCGAGTCTCGCGGGTGAACTCGGTGTCGGTGCCGAAGTGACGGCGCTGGACGTGCTCCGCGTCGAAGGCGAGGAGGAACCGTTCGTCAAGCCGGAATACGTCCGGGAGTAATTGGCCACCACAGCTATTTTCGTCGCTACCCGAGTGGGTGTGTGCGCAGTCGAACGCTTCAGATAGTCATTTTTGGTCTCGCTGTTGCTGGACTGTTGACCGCCGGTGTTAGCGGTGTTGCCGCCTCCCACGGCGAGGCTGTCGACGACAAGGAGATTGTCGAAATGCAGACCGTCTCCGACGCGCCCGGACAAGGCGACGTACGTGTCGAATTACGGTACCATCTCGGGTCGGACGTGTCGGCCTTCCGAGCACAGATCAGAACGACACAGTACGAAGTGGTCGGCACAGACGGGTTCAGTCCCACGGATACCGACGGCGAATACGAGTGGGACCAGCGAACGAGCGAACCAACAATCGAGGTTCGGGTTCCGGTCAACGAAACGGCTGGGGGCGCGTACGATTACGTCGACGCGGGTGAGTGGATACTCACCGACCGACCGCTGCAGCTCAGAATTGAGTGGGGCGGCGTCAAACAGGATGAACTCGAGTACGACCAGCGGCTTGCCGTCGATGGACCCGGCGTTGCTGCAGGCGGAATGGTCTATCTCGGCGAGTCCGACTCCTACGAGTTCAGCTCTGACAGCGAACAGTTCAGACTCGTCGTGAGCGACGCCGCAACTCCCGAATGGTCCGTCGAGGAGATAGAACAGCGACTGGTCACCGCCTCGAACCAGTTCGACGGCGGCGGGCGCTCACAGCGGTTGACGCTGTTCGTCCTCACCGACCCACTCCGGCGCGGCGGGCTGGCAATCAGCACCAACGCGGCCGTCTGGGTCCACGAGGCTGGCTTGGAGAGCCCACAGACGACGCTCTTTCACGAGTACATCCACAGCAGACAGGACTACCAGCGGACCGACGCTACCGAGTGGACCATCGAGGGCAGTGCGGACCACTTCGGGAAGTTGCTCGCGCTGAAAGACGGCACAATCCAGTACCACCGCTTCCACAGACTGCTGGAACGTGGTAACGACTACGACGACGTAGTGCTCGCCGACAGAGCCAGTTGGCTGGGAGGGCTCGCGAACTACGAACTCGGCGCGCTGACGCTTGCAGCGATGGACGAACAACTCCGCACCAGCGGCGGTCGTTACGTCGACGTCTTCCGAGCGAAGAACGCAGCCGAGGGCGAAATCAGCGACAGCGAGTTCGAGCGTCTCGCGGCACAATCGGGCAACGTCGACGGGTTCTTCGACGA
>JAQCNR010000414.1 GCA_028274925.1 Halovenus sp. | reverse complement strand
CACTGCCGTTGACCGGCGATAACTTTCAGTTCGACCTTGCGATGGTCACTGGCACCTCGAACGGGGCCGCGAGCAGTGATGGTCTCCAGGGGCAGTTTGACGCCACTATCGACAACGGCGGATTTGTGAACCTCGTCGACAACGAGTACACTGTCCCCGATACGACTGACAGTGACCTGCTGAACCAGCAGCTCGGCCTTCCCATCGAGGAGCCAGGGCTTTCCTGGTTCGACCTCCATCTGGACATGACGACGGAGTCAGTCGTGCCCGACACGGGCAGTTTCACCGGCACGGTGACCGACGAGAACGGTGACCCAATCTCTGGTGCCACCGTCGACGTGCAGGGCTCTGCCAAGTCGACCGAGACCGGTTCTGACGGCTCGTTTGCCTTCTCAGAGCTTGAAGCCGGCACCTACGACGTTGCGGTCAGCGCCAACCGATACCAGACGACTACGGTGTCCATCGAGGTGGTTGGCGGCGAACAGACCGACCGCAGCGTGAGCCTCCAGCCCGAACCGGCGAACCTCGCTCTCTCGATCGACGGAAGCGTTGTCACGGCTGGCGAGACGCTCGAAGTCGTCGGCACGATTACGAACACTGGCGGGACATCGACAACCGAGACGGCCACGATTTCGATTGGCGACCTGACCAGCAGCGAGCAGTCGGTCGAACTCGCGCCAGGCGAGTCAGTGCAACTCACTGAGAGCGTCGAGACCACCGAGGAAACGGTCGGCGAGTACACCGCCGAACTGACTGTTGGCGACAAGCAGGCGACCACCGAAGCGGTCGTCCGGGACCCCTTCAACAAGAAGCAGCCGGTGGCGACGTTCACCGCTGCGAACGCCGGCGAAGGACTCATCTCCTTCTCATCCGGCTTCATCGAAGCAGTTGCCGAGGGCGCGTACTTCCCGGCAAACGAGATTGTAATCACTGGCGAGGTGTACTCTGACGGCACCTGGCAGTCGACAGATATCCAAATTCCACAGCTCCAGACCTCCGCCGATCAGGTGGAGGTCACAGTCGATGTGCCCGGTGGGATTACCGGCACCATCGACCGCGAGGCAGAGACGATGACCGCAGACGCCGAGTTCGATGTCTCGGTCGTCGGCCGAGACGCCTCCTTCCAGTTCGTCATCGGCGCGACAACCGGACAGAGCGGCGGGTTATTCGGCGACGCCAACTTCGAGGGTGACACGGGCCAGGCAACGCTCATGGACAACGAGTTCACCGTCGACCAGACCACCGGCGACGACCTCGTCGACACGGGGCTGGAACTGCCAGCGGACGAATCCGGCGAGAACTGGTTCTCGCTCGTCCTCGATATGGAGTTCAACGACAATCCGACCGGCACCCTCACCGGAACGGTGATTGACCAGACCGGCGACCCAGTCTCCGGTGCCACGGTCACGCTCGCTGGCACTGAAACGACGACCAGCAGTGATGGAACGTACAAGTTCTCCGACGCTGCCATTGGGAGCTACGACCTGGTTGTGTCCGCGCCCGGAGCAGAGACCGAAACCGTGCCGGTGACCCTCGAAACAGAATCGCTGACAACCCAGAACGTCGAACTGACCGTCACCGGCAGTGTCGCCGGTACCATCACGAACCAGGATGGCAACCCTATCGAGGGTGCGACTGTCAGTATCGATTCCCAGACGGCCCAGACTGACGCGACTGGCCAGTACAGCATCGGCGGCGTCGGGGTTGGGACGCAAACGCTGACGGTCACTACACCCGACGGCGCCGAACGCACGACAGAGGTCGACATCGTCGGCGGCGAGCAGGCCGACGGCTCGCTGACCTTCGAGCAGGTCGGCGGCGTGACTGGCGTGGTCACAACCACTGGCGGCGAACCCGTGCCGGACGTTCCAATCAGCGTCGAAGGCACTGACGCCGAGACGACCACTGCTGACGATGGGTCGTACACCATCGACGGACTGCCGGTCGGCACGCAGACACTGGTCGTTGACCCACCAGAAATTGACGCACAGGAGGTTTCGGTCGATATCGTCTCCGGCGAGCAACAACAACGAGACATCACGCTCGACTTGGCCGGCACGGTCACCGGCACCGTCATCACTGCAGTTGGCTCGCCCTTCGAGGGTGCGACAGTCGAACTCGTGGACGAGAACCGCCAGACCATCGGCGAGACGACAACTGGTAGCGATGGTGTCTACGAGTTCACTGGCGTGCAGGCCGGTGAGTACGGACTCATCGCCGATGGCGGCGACAGCGGCAGTCAGCGAGCAACGGTTACGGTCGAACCAGGCGCAACGACCGAACAGACGCTCGAACTCAGCCAGGCGGAACTGGACGTGACGGTCGGCGACGTTCAGACCTCGGAAGGAACACCAACCGAAGTGACGGCAACTCTCAAGAACATTGGCGCTGCGCGCGCGAGCAACACGGTGTCACTGTCGATTGGTGAGCTCGTCTCGACCAACCAGCAGGTCGAACTCGAGCCTGGTGAGTCACAGCAGATCACGCTCGAAGTGACGCCATCTGCCAGCGGTGAGCTCCCAATTATCGCGACTGTCGGTGAGCAACGCGCCGAGGGAACACTCACCGTCGCTGGCGGCGGTGTCGTTGCCACCTTCCGCGCGGAGGCTGTTGGGGATAGTTACGTCTCCTTCGGAAAGGGCGACAAAGAGTCAGCCACGGGTGACGCCACGAGATTCCCCGACGCGAACGAGGTTTCGGGTGACGAGGTGCTGTACATCGAGGGCGAAATTCTCGAAGGCGGCACCTGGCGGTCCACAGACCTCAACTTCCCGAATCTCAAAAAGAGCGGACTGGATATCTCCGTGAAGAACCGCTCGCAACTGACCGGCACCATCGACCCCGCGTCAGGAACGATGAGCGTCGACGCGGACTTCCTGACAACCATTCTCGTCGATGGCGACCCGAACTTCAAGTTCGGCATTGAGGCTGACACCGGCGAGAGCAACGCCCTCTCGGGGTCGGCCGAGTTCGACCGCAACACGCTCGACCTCGACGATGACGAGCGCTTCGACGCGTCAGTCTCGCTGGTCGACAACGACTTTGTTGTCGACGACAAGACGGGCAACGCCTTCGCCGACAAGTCGCTCAGTCTCCCCTCGACAACACCCTCGAACAACTGGTTCAAACTCAACCTCGATATGCAGATTCGTGAGGGCAACCCCGGTGGCGGGACGGTCACCGGCACAGTCACCGACGCGGACGGCAACCCAGTCGAGAACGCGAGTGTGCAGGCTGGCGGACAGGACACTCGAACCGACGCACAGGGACAATACTCCCTGAGTGACGTGACCGCCGGCGAGGTAACGGTGACGGCCGCCGCTCCCGAGTACGAAGAGGCCAGCGCTGATATTACCGTCACAGAGGACAGCACAACCGAGCAGGACCTCGAACTGACGCCCGGTTCACCCGAGTACAAACTCGCTGTCGACGCCGCGGGCGTGACCGAAGGCGAGACGCTCACGGTGACCGGCGCTGTCGCAAACGTTGGGACGGCAACCGGGACCGCTGACGCGCGACTCACGGTTGTCGGAACGGCAACGAAGGCCGAAACGTTCGAACTCGGGCCACAGGACGACGCAGCTATCACGGATGAACTCAAGACGAGCGTGGGCGACGCTGGCGAGTACACCGTCGTCCTGCGAGTCGAGGACAAGACGGCCGAGACGACGGTTACGGTCGACCCGACCAAGGACGAAGACGAGACGACCGGCACGGGCACCGCGGCCACGTTCAGAGCGACCAGCACTGGCGGGTTCATCTCGTTCGACGAGAGCACGCTCGACTCTGCTCGCAAAAACGGTATTGGGTTCCCTGACGGCAGCGAGGGTGAGCCAGTCGTCATCGAAGGGGAGATCTTCGCTGACGGAACGTGGGAGTCGACGAACATCGAGTTCCCCGTCCTGAACACCGCCGAGGACGGCAGCGGCTTCGACGCACAGGCGACGTTCCCGGACGGCCTCGAAGGCGAGTTCGACCCCGAGACCGGTCGCATGACTGCCGAGGGCACGCTGAAAATCAAGCTTGCGCTGACTGGCGACACCTTCCAGTTCGACATCGCGATGACGACGGCAACGAGCAACGGTGGAGCCAGCAGTAACGGGCTAGACGGCTCGTTCTCGGCGGGTGAACCGGTCGATGTCAGCCTGGTCGACAACGAGTACACGGTCGACACGACGACAAGCAGTGACCTGCTGAACACCCGACTCGGGCTGCCGATCACCGAGCCCGGACTGGCGTGGCTCGAACTCGGTCTCTCGATGGATATCACGACCGGACCGAGCGAGACGGGGACGGTGACTGGCACCGTCACCGACGAGTCGGGCCAACCAGTTGCGGGCGCGACGGTCGCTGTCCAGAGCGAGCGCACGACAACCGACAGCGACGGCTCGTACGAACTCTCTCGCGTGTCGGCAGGCACGCAGACGCTTGGCGTCGAGGCGCAGGGCTACGAAGCGACGACGCGAGAGGTGACGGCTGAACCTGGTAGCACAACTCGCAGTGACTTTTCGCTCACTGCGCGTGCGCCGAACTTCGAGGCGTCGCTGTCAGCACCGCGGACGACGGCCGGGAGCGCGGTTACTGTCACCGGGACCGTCGAAAACACTGGCGGCCCCGGCAGTGAAGAGGTGACAATCACCGTCGGCGAGCAGACGACGACGGAGATGGTCGAACTCGGACCGGGCGAATCGGCGACCGTCGAGTTCGAGTTCCAGACTGAGGCTGCTGGCGAATACAGCGCCTCGATGGCCGTTGGCGACCAGAGCGAGGCCGCCCGCGCAAACGTCGTCGTCGACAGCCAAGAGGATAGCAGTGGCTCCGGTGACGCGGCTGGCTTCGTCGCCACGAGCCGCGGTGGCTTCACCTCCTTCACGGAATCTTCGGAGTCCTCGGCACGCGAGAACGCTGGCGTCACCTACCCCTCGGCCGATGAGGGGACACCAATCGAGATTGGCGCGACAATCGACGGCAACACGTGGAGCGCCAGCGCAGGGAATATCAGCTTCCCGACGCTGACGACGCAGGGGCTGGAAGTGCAGGTGAGCGCACCGAACGGACTCGAAGGAACGATTGACCGCGAGAGCGGCGAGATGACCGCAACGGGCACCCTCAAGGTCGAAATCGGTGACGGCAACAGCTTCACCTTCCAGTTCGACGCGACGAGCGAGGACAGTGGCGCACTCTCGGGCAACGCGAACTTCGGCGGTGACCCGTCAACGGTGACACTAGTCGACAACGAGTTCACCGTCTCCGAAACGACCGGGGAAGCAATCATCGACCAGCAACTCGGGCTGCCGACAGAGACGCCCGGCGAGAACTGGTTCGAGCTCGAACTCGCGCTCGACTTCGTCGCAAGTGATAATGTCAGCAGCGCTGGCAGCAACACGACCGACCAGCCCGACAAACCCGACGACGACGGCGGTTCGATGTTCACAACACTTGGCCTCGCCGGCGGCGTTGCAGGCCTCGGTCTTGCTGGTGGTTTCGTCCTGCTCGCGTTCGCACGACGACTCATCAGCATGCTCGACCCTGACCCGAACACGTAGACACTGCGGAGTTGCCTTTCTTTTCGTCGGTTGACTGGCCGCTGTTTTTGCGTATCTGTTCACGGTAGACGACTGCGCCACCGACTCGACAGAAGCTATCCACTCGGGAGTCCACGTCTGAAAAGACCGGCTCTATTGAAATTCTCGTCTTCAGACAGATTTTCAGCTGAAACAATCGGTCGATAAGGGTTGCGTCTTAACCGTCGGCTATCTTTCCAGTTTTGAGGGTTGTTCTCAGCACCGTGCAAGAGACAGGGCGCGTATGCAGCACGCCACACACCGATGATCGGTGTCGTTTGGTTCGGTCAGTGCAGTGAATTGACGCACCGCGCTACTCCGGAACCTCCTCCTTGATTTTCGGCCATTGTGTGAAAGAAAATCCAGTGATGGCTGCAAGAGTGAGCGCCGTCAGAGCAGGAACTGTTTGACCTGAGATGAACAACAGTACGCTGCCGGTTAGGGCCATTCCGACCCCTATCAAATGGAGATAATAGATGGTATCCACATTACGCACTCTGTGTGGACGAGTCAAAAATTTGGTACTACAGTGTCTGTCCGTGAGACATGACGGTTGCTATTATATACTTACACACGAAATGGGCAACCGATTCATACGAGAGAGTAAGTGACGTGCTGACTGCACCCTCTACATCTTGCACGGCATTTCTGATAAATTCGGTATGTGACGTATTTCCCGGCACTCACCGCCTTACCTGTACTGAGCAAAGTGGTGCCCAAATAGAGCCAACAGACCGCTTTTCGCTACTGCGCGCCGAAGAGTGCCGTCAGCGACCCAGTGAGAACGCTCACGAGCCCACTGAGGCCAGCCAGACTCACCAGTTGTGTCGGCCCGATTGGGCTGTCGCCGCCCTCTGGACCAGTCATCCCGATGAAAATCCCCGCCACGAACACCAGTAGCGCTGCCCCGATGAGACAGCCCAGACTGACGAACAGCGTCGTCCGCGGCCCGTCCATCCGCAGTCCTTCGAGAATGCCGAGCATCCCCGCAACGACAGGTGCCGTAATCGACGCGATGATGAGGAAGGCAAGCGGCGTGTAGCCGTTGATGACTCGTGTCTGGATTGTACTCAAACTCGACGAACTGGTCACCGAGGCTTCGATCCACTCCCAGGTTAACAGGCTCGCAACCCCAACCCCGACCCCCACAAACAACATGACGATCGAGACGCGCCCGAGCACGCGAACCGACTGCTTGTTGAACATGATCTGTTCTCTGATTTCTCGTACCCATGCATTAAAGTGTCTATTTTATTATGAAAGTATCAATAAACTTTCTACAGTACAGATGCGGTTTATCAGCATCGACCAGAACACATAGGTTGTCGGAAGGGAAGACTGGGATATGTCACTGTCAGCCGAGCGCATTCTCGTTACCGGTGGTGCGGGCTTCGTTGGGTCGCATCTCGTCGAACGCCTCGTGGGAGACGGCCACGAAGTCCGGGTCGTCGACAACCTCTCGACCGGTCACAAGGAGTGGCTTCCAGCGGAGGCAACGCTGGTCGAAGGCGACCTCTCTGACCCCGAGACAGCAGCAACAGCAATCACGTCTGATCTTGACCTTGTCATCCACCTCGCTGCCGACAAGGACGCCTCCCGCGATGATATCGCCCAGTTCCAGTCGAACACCACACTGACTGAAACTGTCCTCGACCGGATGGAGGAAGTCGGCCTCGATAAAATCGCGTTCACCTCTTCGTCGACAGTCTACGGCGAGGCACCACGCCCGACACCGGAAGATTACGCCCCGCTGGAGCCAATCAGTATCTACGGCGCGGGCAAACTCGCCGAGGAAGCACTCCTGTCGGTCTACGGCCACAGCCACGACTTCACTGTGTGGACGTTCCGCTTCGCGAACGTCGTCGGCCCGCGCTTGCGTGGCGCTGTCGTCCCGGACTTCATCGAGAAACTGCAGGCCGACCCCGAGCACCTGGAAATCCTCGGCAACGGCCGCCAGGAGAAATCCTATCTCTACATCGACGACTGTCTCGACGCGATGTTGCACGTCATCGAACACAGCAACAAGCCGGTCAACACGTTCAATCTTGGTACGCGAACGACGACGTCTGTCGACCGTATTGCGGCAATTGTCGCCGACGAGATGGGCGTCGACCCCGAACGCTCCTACACCGGCGGTGACCGGGGCTGGACCGGCGACGTGCCGAAGATGCGACTCTCTGTGGAGAAACTCGCGGCGCTGGGCTGGGAGGCGACGCACTCAAGCGACGAAGCCATCCGGATGGCCACCCGCGAACTACTCGAAGAAGTATAAGCGCCACGAACGACGCGTTTTCGACGGGTATAAGGGTTTAGGCCAGCCTAATCCATCTATGGAGCTGACTCGGCGCGACGCAGTCGCCGCGCTGGCAGCACTCGGTGGTGCCGGTAGTGCAACCTACGGCTACAGCCGTCTCCGCGACGACGGCCCCGACTCGACGCCCCCATCGGACGACCACGTTCGCGAAACGATGAGTGCAACCGCAGAAATTGTCTACCCCAGTGAGCTGTCGGGCATCGCAGCATTTGTCGAGGAGTTCGTCGACGCTCGACTGGCTGAGGACGACGACCACGCCGCAGGCATCCGCGAGGCAGTCACGATTCTCGACGAGCACAGCCAGACCTGGTACGACCAGTCGTTTGCCGACTTGTCTGCTGACACTCGCGAGACGGCTCTCGAAGGATTGGGTGCTGATGTCGCTGACGAGGACCCCGACGGCTCGACAGCCGAGCGGGTTCGATACTACGTCGTCAACGAGTTACTGCTCGCGCTGTACAGTTCGCCGACCGGTGGGACACTCGTCGGTATCGAAAACCCACAGGGCCACCCCGGCGGCATCCAGAGCTACCAGCGTGGCCCGAACGGACTCGAATAACCATGGACCGCACACCTGTCCCCGACGCAGATGTCTGTGTTGTCGGCGCTGGCCCGGCAGGGGGACTCGTTGCCGACCAACTCGCTGGCGACTACGATGTAGTCGTGCTGGACGCCGGTCCGCGATTCGACTTCGAGGACCGCCCCGAGCGACAGGAGCGAGCCATCCGCCCGTTCTACGGTCGCCCCGATATCTGGGAGATGGGTGGTCCGCGCGACGACCACACCGCCAGCGGGGAGTGGTCCTACCCGCTGAATCACGCTCGCGTCAAGGGTATCGGCGGGTCGACGCTGCACTGGCAGGGAATGGTGATGCGCCTGCACGAGGACGATTTCAATTCTGGAAGTACGCGCGGTGTCGGTCCGGACTGGCCAATCGACTACGAGGACCTGCGGCCGTACTACCCCGACGCGGAGCGCGAACTCGGCGTCGCCGGGGCGTCGGACAACCCGTATGGCCCACCGCGAGAGCAGCCGTATCCCATGCCTGCGTTTCCGCCCTCCTATAGCGATTCGCTGTTCGCCGAGGCCTGTGAGGAACTCGGAATCGATATGCACTCGGTGCCCAACGCCCGCAACTCTGAATCCTACGACGGCCGCAGCCAGTGCGTTGGCTACGGAACCTGCCAGCCAGTCTGTCCATCCGGCGCAAAATACGACGCAACGGTCCACATCGACAGTGCCGAACAGCAGGGTGCGACCGTCATCGACCGCGCGCCGGTCCAGTATCTCGAACACGGTCCCGACCAAATCGAGGCGGCAGTCTACGCCACTCCCGATGGCGAGACACACACGCAGTCAGCCGAGGTGTTTGTCCTCGCCTGCGGTGGTGTCGAAACACCGCGGCTTCTCTTGCTCTCAGCGTCTGAGACGTATCCTGACGGACTCGCAAACACCAGCGGCGCGGTGGGCCGGTACTTCATGGACCACCTCTTTGCCGGGACTGGCGGCGTCCTCGACGGAGAAACCAGACAGAACCATGTCGGCTTCTACACCAGTTCTTCACAGCAGTTTTACGACGAGGCCAACGAGGAGTTCGCCCCGTTGAAACTGGAGTTTTTCAACTACGACGGCCCCTCACCTGTCGAGATGGCGCTGTCCGGTGAGGACTGGGGTGATGACCTGCTGGAGCGCCTTCGGGAGGGCTACGGCAACCACCTCGGTATCGGCGCACTGGTCGAGCAACGCCCACAGGAAGCGAGTTACATTGGACTGGCTGAGGACCAGACCGACGACCACGGCAACCCGGTCCCAGACGTGCACTGGACGGTCGACGACCGGGCGCTCCGGACTATCGAACGCGCAAACGAGATTCAGACGGAGATTCTGAGCGAACTCGGCGCGGAGATTACGTGGCAGGTTGGCCCCGAGGAGACGGGCCCCGCCTACCACCACATGGGAACGACGCGGATGGGAACCGACCCGACCGACAGCGTCGTCGATTCGACCGGCCGCACCCACGACCTCCAGAACTGCTGGATTGCGTCGAGCAGTGTCTTTCCGACTGGTGGCGCGGTCAACCCGACGCTTACGATTGCGGCGCTTGCGCTGCGCACGGCCGACCACATCGACCGCGCGCTCGGAGAAACATCAACCCGATGACGGTATTTTAGGCAGACCTAAACATTTAAACCGCACGGGCAGTTAACGCGGTCAATGAGTCAGCTTGACGCCGCAGTCAACGGGACAGCCGAATCGACTTCCGCCGAGTACACCTTCGACGACCTGAGCGTCGTGATGGGCACGTACAACGAAGAAGAAGCCATCGAGACGGTGCTGACCGACATCGAGGAGGTCACCGGCGGTAAGGCCGAGGTAGTCTGTGTCGACGGCTCGTCCGACCGGACGCCGGAGATTGCTCGTGAGCACGGCGCGACGGTTATCGAACAGGAGCCACAGGGCTACGGCGTCGCGGTTCGCGAGGCGGTTCTCACTCCGGACCGCCCGATTGTCGTCACGACAGACTGCGACGATACCTACCCGATGGAGCAGTTACCTGAATTTCTGGAACTCATCAACGAGGGTTACGACGTGGTCAGCGGTGACCGACTCTACCACGGCGCAGAAGCAATGCCGGCGTTCAACCGCCTCGGTAACCAGCTCTTCGCGCTTGGGGCGAGCGTGCTGATGGGCACGCGCGTCCACGACACCACGACCGGAATGCGAGCGTACCGCCGAGAGGTGGTCCAGGAGATCGAGTGGACCGAGAACACTGGCCTCTCCGCAGAACTGCTCATCCGACCGCTAATGCGTGGCTACGACGTACGCGAGCAACCAATCAGCTACGCCGAGCGGAAAGGTGAGACGAAACTCGACCCACTTGAGGGCGGTGCGGCTATCGCCAAATCCATCGTGAAAGTCGCGCTCGAAGAACGGTTCCGGTAACGTCGAAGTAGTTAGATTTTTGTTAGTTGTGGTACACGTCCCGGTAATGCCTGGGTTCCTCGAGCCGCGACGAACGCCAGAGTTCGACGCTGTTGCGGTCCCGACTGCCGTTCTCGCGGTATTTCTCGTGCTGAGCGTCGCGGCCGGCGAGACGCTGCCGACCCGCGGGATACTCCCACTGTCTGCTGGGTTCGTCCTCGGTGGGTTCTACACTGTCATCGATTACTTCACGCCTGCTCTGGACCTGTTGCCGGCCCCGAACGAGTGGCTCCGAGCGGCGAGCGCGTTCGGCCACATTCTGCTGTTCTTCTGGCTCGATAGTCTCGTCGCTACCTGGCTCCTGTTCGCTCTTGCGGTCGGATTGTTGACCGGCGTGTCCGTCTCCCGCGGGTGGCTGTTCGTCCGACAGCAAAACTCGACTGACGACGCCTGACCGCTACTCTGCCGACACGGTCGCGTTCATCGACACGTCGGTCCGGTGCTGTCCGGGGATGTACGCCGCCTCACCGCCACACCGGGCAGGGCCGCGACACACTTCGAGGTAGGGTGACAGCGCGCGGTACTCCCCGCTCTCTTCGATTACCGGTAGTTCGGTGACGTACTCGAACCCGCCCAGCGCGCCGTAATCGACGAAGACGACGATTCGAAGTTCGTCGTCGCCACCCTCGTGGGCAACGGTCAGGTTTTCCGAGAACGCTGGCGACCGAACCGTGGCAGTCCCATCGGAGACTGTCGTCGCAATTTCGAGTTCGCTGTTCAGCGTCGCTGCAGTCCT
>JAQCNR010000139.1 GCA_028274925.1 Halovenus sp. | reverse complement strand
TCGCCAGGGGAAGCGGAACCGAGATTCTGCAGGAGGTCACGCTCTCGACGCCGATCAACGCCACGCCAACGACGGCGGCCCGACCGGATGGTGGTGTTGCCGATGACCGCGAACTGAGCAACTGGCGAGTGCTGAGTCTGCACAACAGCGTGAGCCGTCTCAAAGCGTTCCTCCGAAATCCGCTTCGAGTGTTCCTGGACGACCCGACGAAAATCCTGTACGTGACCGTGCCGATTGCCGTGGTGGCCATGGCCGTCCGGCTCCCGGCCGCCTTTCAGGCAGAAGGCATCGCGACGCGGACGCTCGACGATATTCTCATCCAGTCCGCGCTGTTCGTGTTGATCACCTACGCCATCATCCGGGAGTACTACACCCGACGGCTGAACAGCATCGAAAACGCGATGCCGGAACTGCTCGAACGCCTAGCGAGTCTCAACGAGGCGGGGATGTCGCTGGTCGAAGGACTCAGACGACTCCGCAGAAGTGACCTCGGTGTGCTCTCCCCGGAGGTCGAGCGAATCTGGCGAGATATCGAGTTCGGCTCGAACGTCGACGACGCGCTGGTCAGACTCGGGCGGCGCGTCCAGACAACCGCCGTGACGCGGGTCGTTGTCCTGCTGACGAACGCGATGCGGGCAAGCGGAGATATGGGACCAGTGCTGCGGGTCGCTGGCGAGCAAGCCCGCGCCGAGGTCAAACTCCGCCGCCAGCGCAAACAGCAGATGATGACCTATCTGGTCGTCATCTACGTCTCGTTTTTCGTGTTTCTGGTCATCGTTGCGGCGATCAATCAGGTGCTCATCCCGAGTCTGCCCGACACCGTGCCGGCACCGACGGGCGGCGGCGCGAGTCGGTTGCCAAGTGGGTCGAGCCAGTTCGACCAACTCGGCAGCGTCAACAAGGCGGCGTACTCGCTGGTCTTTTTCCACGGCGCGATGATTCAGGCCTGCTTTGCTGGCTTTATCGCCGGCCAACTCGGCGAAGGCTCACTCCGCGACGGTGCGAAACACGCGGCGATCATGGTAACAATTGCGTACATCCTGCTGCTGGTGCTCAGTGCGCCCGTTGCCTCCATCACAGCACAGGGTGTGACCGCCGACAGAAACAACGTCTACGGCGTGCAGGAAGTCTCACTCTCGGAGGGTGGGTATATTGCAGTCTACGACGAGGACGGCGTCGAAGGCGAGTTACTCGGGAAGTCTGGCTATCTCGAACCGGGAACGCACACCGAGGTCGTCATTCCACTCACTCAAGAGGTGGCTAACGAACAGCCGATACGTATCGTGGCCCATCAGGAGACTAACGGCAACGAGCGCTTCAATTATAAAGGGCCGCCAGCGGCCGGCGAATCGGCGGTCGACGTGCCCTACGAATCCGTCGGGAGCAGCGACCAACCCGGCGTCGAGGTGGAGGTCAAGCGAATTGACCTCGCCGACGACGAGTAGCAATCCACCACCGATTTGTACGCGCCGAGAATACTGCAGAGTATGACGCGACAACGGGCACCCGTCGAACCGCCAGTCGTCCTGACGATTGCGGGCAGTGATTCCGGCGGTGGCGCGGGGATTCAGGCGGACCTGAAGACTATCGAGGCCGGCGGTGCGTTCGGGACGAGCGTGATTACGAGCGTCACGGCACAGCACACCCGTGGCGTCCAGAGCACGCATCTCCTCCCGCTCGAAGAAATCGAAGCCCAGTACGACGCCGTCACTGAGGACTTTGCCGTCAGCGCACTCAAGACAGGAATGTTAGCGGCCGAACCGGTGGTGGAATTCGTGACGGAGAAACTTGCGAGTTCAGACGTGGCAGCAGTTGTCGACCCGGTGATGGTCGCTGCCTCGGGCGACCGACTACTCGACGAGAGTGCAGAGTCAGCCTACGAAACCCTCGCCCGCGAGGCGGCCCTGCTCACGCCCAACGCCGACGAGGCCGAGGTGCTCACCGGACTCACAGTCGACTCGACGGAGGCGGCGATTCAGGCTGGCGAGCACCTCGTGGACGACGGAGTCGAGGCAGCACTGGTAAAGGGCGGTCACGTCGACGGCGAGGAAGTTGTCGATGTGCTGGTCACCGAAGATGGCGTCGAGCAAATCAGTCATCCGCGTGTCGACACCGACGCGAACCACGGGTCGGGCTGTATGCTCTCGTCAGCGATTGCAACTCGCCTCGCTTACGGCGACGACCTGGAAGCGGCAGTCAGGACCGCGACGGACCTGCTCGCCCGCGCGGTCAGATACAGCCTCGACGTCGGCGAGGGACCGGGCGCTGTGCATCACATGGTCGCTGCCCGCGACCGGGCCGAACGTGACCCGACCGCCGAGCAGGTCCGGAGCCTGATTGGCGACCTCGCTGAGACGGACATCCGACCGCTGGTCGCCGAGGGCGGCATGAACGTCGTCGGCGCAACGCCATACGCCGACGGAGCCAGTGAGTGTGCCGCAGTCGACGGTGGACTCGGCCGAGGGATCGATGGTATCGTTGCCCGCGGTGATGTCCGGTTCGGTGCGTCGGACTCGGTCGCTCGCTCGTTGCTCGCGGCCCGAGAGTTCCACCCTCCCTATCGATTTGCACTCGACTGCCGCTTCGACGAGCGTGTCGAATCCGCGCTGGACGGTGTGGACTGGACGGTCGGCGAGGCCGAAGAGAGTGCGGGCGAGCGCGTCTCAGCCGGGGCGTTCCAGTCTTCCTTCGAGGGAGAAACACCGCCGGCCGGAATTATTGACCGCGGTGGTCACGGCGTCGAACCGCGCCTGTACCTCTTCGGGGCCGACCCGATGACGCTACTCGGGCGAGTGCGCGAACTGCTGGCCGCTCGGCGAGAGTGAACGACAACAAGAATTCGAGGCACTGCGAGCAGCACTCGAAAAGAACGGGGTCTTCGATTGAACTTTCGTCAGAGAATTTGACTGATTTTGAATAGTTACGATGAAACCTTCAGAGACTGAACACCCGTCAAGACAGTCAATAATCGAACATGAGGTACTATATCATATGGCTTACAACGCGGACGTATGACCTGGTATATCACCCTTGACGACGAGACGCACGAGCGGGCCCACGAGAACTTCGAGTGGGAGTTCCCTGACGGATACAACGTCGCCTGGGATCTCCTCCAGAAACACGACGATTCGGACGCCCTCGCGCTACGGCAGGCGTATCCGGACGGCCGTCGCGAAAGCTACACGTTTCGCGAGTTAGACGAGCGGTCGAACCAGGTCGCGAACGCGCTCAGCGAGCGGGGGATCGAACGGGGAGACCGCGTCGCGATCGTCGTTCCACAGAAGCCCGCAAATCCGCTGACCCACCTTGCCTGCTGGAAGCTGGGGGCAATCTCGCTGCCGCTGTCGGTACTTTTCGGACCTGATGCGCTCCGCTATCGACTCCGGGACAGCGGGGCGAGCGTCGTCCTCGCGGACGAATCGATGCTCGATACCGTTCGAGACGTGCGGGAGGACTGTCCTGAATTGGAACATATTGTCGCCGTTGACGCGGACAGTCCAGACGGTGAGGTGGACCGTTTCGACGAGATGTACGCCGGTCACGACACCGACTTCGAGGTCGCTGACACCGACGAAGAGACCCCGGCTATCATCATCTACACGAGTGGGTCGACCGGACCGCCGAAGGGAGTCCTGCACGGTCACGGCCTCTGGGCCGGGCACTGTCCGGCGTTCTACATGTACTTCGAGCGCGACGTCTTCGATTCGGTGTACTGGACGCCCGCGGACTGGGCGTGGATCGGTGCGCTCGGTGACGTTCTCTTCCCGGCGTGGCACTACGGTCAGCCAGTGGTGAGCTATCCGATGGGCGGCTTTGAGGCCGAGACGGCCTTCGAGTTGTGTGCGGAGTTCGGCGTAACCGACACGTTCCTCCCGCCGACGGCGATCCGGATGATGATGGGTGTCGAGGACCCCACCGAGCAGTACGACCTGTCGCTCAAGGCGATCTGTTCGGGCGGCGAGCCGCTGACGCCGGAAATTCTGGACTGGGCCGACGACCAACTGGAAGGCGTCGTCGTCAACGAACTCTACGGCCAGACTGAGGCGAATCTCCTGGTCACGAACTGCCGGGACTGGTTCCCGGCCCAGGCCGGCAGCATGGGCAAGCCTGTCCCGGGTCACGAGGTGAATATCGTCGACCAGGAGACCGGAGAGCCGGTAGCCGAAGACGAGGTCGGCATGATCGCCGTCGCGCGCGACGGCGATCCCGTCGTCTTCCAGGAGTACTGGAACGAGCCCACAAAGACCGACAACGCGAGTGTCGAAGGGCCGGACGGCACGGTCTGGCACCTCACCGAAGACCTGGGATACCGCGACGCCGAGGGCTACTTCTGGTTCAAATCGCGTGACGACGACGTTATCATCACGTCTGGATACCGCGTCGGTCCCGGGGAAGTCGAGAGCGCCATCCTTGAACATCCCGACGTCGAGCAGGTCGGGGTCGTGGGAGTCGACGACGAGATGCGAGGGGAGATAATCAAGGCGTTCGTCAAGCCCGTCGACGGCGTCACCGGTGACGATGCCCTCCGCGAAGAGATTCAGCAGGTCGTCAGAGACACGCTGGCGAAGTACGAGTACCCCCGCGAGATAGTGTTCCTCGACGAGCTACCAACCACCACGACTGGGAAGATTCAGCGTCGGAAGCTCCGCGACAGGGAGAGCAAAGCGTAGGACAGGAAGCCTGAGTACGGAAGAGGTGTCACGTATTCAGACAATCTGAAGACTCCCTCGTGCAAGACTCACGCCCTGTATTCAGCACGTCCGCAAAAACATATTACCGTTTGAGAATTTCAACAGAGCCGGCCGTCTTCAGCTGAGCGCGAGGCCGGACTGCTTTTTGTTGCGCTCGCCGAAGCTACGCCATGACCGACGGACACCCAGTGGTGGCGAGGTTGTACGATACCGTGATGGCGGTGCCGGAGCGGACCATGCTCCCGGAACACCGAGAGGCGCTTGCGGACGGACTCTCTGGCCGAGTGCTCGAAATTGGTGCCGGGACGGGTGCGATGTTTTCGTACTACGACGAGGGAGTCGAGTTGCACGCTGTCGAACCAGACCCACACATGCGCAAACAGGCGAGCGAGCGGGTGACAGAACTCGGCGCTAGCGTCGAACTTTCGGACGCCAGCGGGGAATCACTGCCGTACGACGACAACTCCTTCGACGCAGTAGTCGCGTCGCTGGTGTTCTGTACGATTCCCGACCACGAGGCTGCACTTTCGGAGGTTGCACGTGTCCTCAAACCGGGCGGTGAGTTTCGCTTCCTCGAACACGTCCGCGCAGATGGCGCACTCGGCCACGCCCACGACCTGCTCGCACCTGCGTGGCACACCGTTGCCGGGGGCTGCCATCTCAACCGCGAAACCGGTGTGCTGTTCAGAGAAGACGACCGCTTCGAGTTGCTCTCCTACGAGCACCGCGACGGAGTCACACCGATGGTTCGTGGCCGGATGCGACGCCGGGGGAACGGAGGACTCCGTGGTGTGCTGGGACTCGACTGACTGGGGTCGGAATTAAGGGACAGCGGGCCGAACAGCCGATATGGACGGAGATACCGCTGTCGTGACAGGAGCGAGTCGGGGAATCGGGAAGGCCGTTGCACACGCCTTCGCGGAGGCGGGGGCACACGTTGTCATCTGCGCGCGGAGTACGGACGAGCTCGAAACGGTTGCAGCAGAAATCGACGCCAGCGGCGGCGAGGCGACGACAGTCCGGGCAGATGTTCGCGACGAGTTCGACGTCGAGCGACTGATGGAAATGGCCGCCGAAATTGGCGGGGCAATCGACCACGTCGTCGCGAACGCTGCCGTCTACCACGGTAAAGCCGGGTCGACGCCGCTGTCCGAGGAGAGCTATTCTGCCTTCGACGACCACATGCGAACGAACGCCCGCGGGGCCTTTGCCACGATTCGCGAGGCAATCCCACACCTCGCACCGGAGGCACGGATTCTGGTCGCCTCTGGCTCTGTTGCACGCGAACCGTACCCGGGGTACGGCTCGTATGCTGTCTCGAAAGCCGCCGCCGAAGCAGTCGCCAGAGGATTTGGAGCCGATACTGAGCAAGTGATTGGTGTTGTCGACCCGGGCCAGGTGGCAACAGAACTCTCCGGCCAGCAGCAGGGACACGCCCCTGAGGATGTCGCCGCGCAGTTCCTCTGGGCCGCCACAGAAGCACCGGCGGAGATGCTTGATGGCGAAGTCGTCGACCGGAAGAAGTGGCGAAAAGAAACGCGGTAGCCGACCGGGTTCGTTACTCGTCGTCTTCGTCGAGGTTGTCGTCTTCTGGCGTTGCTGGCTCGCTATCGAGGTTCAGCTTTCGGTAGGCGTAGGTCGCGAGGCCACCGAGGCCTGCGACACCGGCAATCGGACCGAATCCGGGGCCGCCGTCGTCGGCGCTGCCGTCGCCGCCATCGTCGCCGTCACCGCCGTCCATTCCATCGTCGCCGCCATCGTCCATACTACCATCGTCGCCACCGTCATCCATGCCATCGTCGTCACCGTTGTCCATGTCACTCTCCGCAGTGAGTTCTGCAGACGCAGTGATGCCGCCGGGGACGGCACCGGACTCGCCGTCGATGTTTGGTACGACCGGACCCGTTCCGGGGGTGGCGGCGTCGCCGGCGCTGGCGTCTGTCGCGAGGTGAATCATCGCGACGAAAGTGTCCGTGCCCGAGAAGGGCAGTTCGTTGAACTCGCCGTCACTCGGGGTGCGCTCGGCAATAATCTCCGAGCCCTCGTTCTCGCCGCTGAGGACGTTCGTCGACCCGATCCACTCGGCTGCGACGAGTCCGCCCTCGTCGTCAGTCACGTGGACGTCGACGGTGTAGGTGACGTCGCCGGTGAGCGAGGAGTCGACCGTCGCGACCGTGTCGCCGCTCTCGACCGGGTCGTCTGCAGTCTGGTTCTCGAAGGTGAGCGTGGCCTGGTGGACCACCGCGGTGTCGTTGTCGACGACCGCACCGGCCGTCTCCATCGAAACCGTGTCACCGGGTGCGTACTGTCCGCTGAGTTCGCCCGTCGGGATGACGTGGGCTGTGTGCTCGCCCGGGAACCCGCCCGCGTCTTCGACGGCAATCGTTACTGGGTTCTCGCCGTCGAGTGCGTCGGCACCGAATACGCCGAGTCCCGCGATGACGAGATTCTCGCCGTCTTCGTAGGTGACGACCACGGCGCTTTCGACATTCGAACTGACGGTGACTGAAACGCCGGGCGAGGTGACGTCGTCCTGCGTGAACGTCGGCGAGGCCGTCGCCTGCCGTGGGAAAGTGACCGAGGCGTCGAGGACCTGCACCGAGCCGGCGTCGGTAATTGGGCCGCTGTCGTCGGTGTACGGGCCGTCTGCGTTCCCTCCGGAGGAGACGAAGTCGTAGGTCTCGTTGCCGTTGGTGTCGCGGTGGGGCATCGCAATCAGCGTACTCTCACCGGAGACTGCCTCGTCGAGACTGACCGTGAACTCCTCCTGTGTGCCGGAGCCGAAGTACTGTGAGGTGCCGCGGACACTGCCGAGGGCGTCGCCGTCGAGCAGCGTGCTGTCGTGGATGGTGACGAATCCGCCGTCGTCCAGACGGGCGAAGTCGACCGTCACCGAACTGCCGTCGGAGGTCTGGTCGTCGAGTTTGACTGCCGCGCTGGTATTGATCTGAACGTCAGCATTATCTGTGACAGCACTTCCGTCGAAGGTATACGGACCATCTGCGTTGCCACCCGAGGAGACGAACTCGTAGGTTTCGTTGTCGTTCGTATCTCGGTGGGCCATCGCAATGAGCGTGTCACCGCTGGTCAGCGGGTCGTCAAGTTCGACTTCGAGGTCCTGAACGGAGCCAACCTCGAGGTACTCGGAGGTGCCGCGGACGCTTTCGAGAGTCGCGCCGTTAGTGAGGCTGCTGTCGTGGATGGTGACGAATCCCCCTTCGTCGAGACGAACAGAGTCGACAACGACCGAGGTGCCGTCGGTCGACTGGTCGCTCATCGTCACGTCTGCCGGGCCATCGGTGCCAGTCTGGTCGATGGTCCGGATCGTTCCTTCCATCGAAGAGTGGACGGTGCAGATGTAGCTGCTGAGTTCGGCAGCCAGTTCGCTCGTCACCGTGAAC
>JAQCNR010000138.1 GCA_028274925.1 Halovenus sp. | reverse complement strand
CGTCGACAGTAGCGTCGTCGCGGAGAAAGTAGTCGAGTTGGATCGTCGTGTACGGCCCCATCACGTAGACGAGGAACTCGGTGTGCGCGGTTGGGTCGAGCCGCTCGAGGAGGACATCGCGCATCGGGTCCCCGTCGTACGTTCGCATTAGGTCAGACTGCTCACGCTCCGCCTATAAACGCACCTGATTAGCGATTACACTACAACGCGAATCCGAGGTTAATAACCGTTAACCTGATACGGGGCGCCACCGTAGGGTGACTCACGCATGGCCAACAGCTCCTCTCCACCACGACCAGACCCCGACGAGGAGGCACGCTCCGACGCGATCGCAGCGGTAACGGCCGGTCTGTTCGACGGACACAACCTGCTCGGGCTCGAGGAGTATTTGGAGCTGTTCGAGGAGATCGCCGAGCGGAACCGATTCGCCGTCCTCTATGCGCTACGAGACGAAGGGAAGATGAGCGCCAAAGAACTCGGCGAGACGCTCGGTCGGAGCGAGAACGGCCTCCATTACCACCTGGATCGGCTGGTCGATGCCGGCCTCGTCGAGAATCGAAAGCAATCCAGGCCGGACACTGAAGGGCTGTACTCGTATTACGAGTTGACTGGCCTTGGCGCCGACCTGATCGACGCCGCCACCGGGTTCATTCAGCAAGAAAAGCACGCGCTGGAGGACTACTGAGCGAGCACTCTGCGGTCGGGCACTGAAAGAGCGGACTTTTTTCAGATTCCCAGAGCGCGGCCGCTAGTGGGAATAGCCGGGGCGACGCGCCCCTTTTTTGCTGGTGTGTGGCCGACACCGCCACCTCCCACCACCACCACAGTCCGGGCTGCTCACGGCGCTGCGCGCCGTTGCGCGGCCGGGCTTTCGCCACAGCAGGAGACCGAGTCATCGCCGTCCCGCGAGGAGTTTATTTGCCCCGTAGTGGGTGAGGGGCGCTCCGAGATGCGCGATCCGAATGACTCCCCTCGTGAGTATCATGGCTACCAGAGAGATCTACGAGACGACGTTCGACGAAGACGTCCAGACCGAAACTGAATCGAACCAGTGCCCCGAGTGTAGCGGTCGGGTCACCACCAACGCGGTCGAAACCGTCTGCGAAGACTGTGGACTCGTCGTCGACAAGCAGCGAATCGACCGCGGGCCGGAGTGGCGAGGATTCGACGAAGACGAGCGAGAACGGACGGGTGCTCCGCTGACGGCAGCTCGCCATGACCGAGGCTTGTCGACGGAAATCGGCCGTGGGACCGACGCGAACGGGAACGAACTTTCCGGCCAGAAGCGACGCCGGCTGTCCCGGATGCGGCGTGAACAGACTCGCGGGCAGTTTCAGTCGAAAGCCGAACGCAACCTCGCCCACGGCCTCGGCGAGGTCCGCCGGATCGTGAGCGCCCTCGAGCTGTCCGAGACGCTCCGTGACCAAGCGTGCCAGCTCTTTCGGAGCGCCCAGAACGAAGATCTCCTCGTCGGGCGATCAATCGAAGCGATGGCGGCGGCAAGCGTCTACGGCGCCTGTCGGTGTAACAGGCGGCCACGAACGCTCGATGATGTCACCGACCCGGCGCGCGTCGAACAATCGCGCGTGACGAACGCGTACAAGACGCTGAATTCGGAACTCGGCCTGCCGGCGCAGCCTGTGACACCGAGTGCGTTCGTTCCACGGCTCGCGTCAGAACTCGATGTCCCCGACCAGATCCGGCAGCGGGCGCGGAACTTAGCGGAAGAGTCGGAAGCAACGGCGGTCACAACGGGTGTCCGACCGTCCGGGTTCGCTGCGGCCTGCCTGTACAAAGCGGGACACGAACAGGACCAGTTGCTCACACAGTCAGAGGTTGCAGAGGTCGCGAACGTCTCACCGGTAACCGTTCGGACTCACCGGGAAGCGCTGGACGAACTAGCTGTCTAACGACGCTCCTTCTGTTGATTTACGTGTCTATAGTTGAATTGACGTGAGAACTGTCCTTTAAAACTGAAGACGAAGCAAGTTCCTATCAGACGACTCTATGACCGGACGTTACTCTGACCACGAAGAGCTCCGGCCGCTTGGCGAAGCGACGCATGTTCCCGACGATACGCTCTCCAGCAGTGGCGATGGAGAGCCTCGACGTCAACGAACGGGTGGCGTCGACGCAGGCTACCCAGACATCACGACAGCAGCGGCGGCCGAGTGTGCCTCCTGTGGGACATCGATCCCCGCTGGCCAGACGAAGTGCCGATTCTGTCTCAGGAATCATCTCGATGCACCCACCGATGACCAGGACACCCCTGATTCGGAGTGTGATCTCCTCCACGTCATCCACGTCCTCGTCGGGTCGCGGACGTTCTACGGCGCCGTCGCGAAGGGGAGTGCTGCAACCAACCTCCTTGCGAAGGATGGTTCCGACCCTGCGGTCAACGACTGCCGGCTCGTCGACGACCTCAACGAGGAGCCTACAGTACAGCTTGCCGGCCAGTGGCCCGCGCTTCCCTCGGCGACCAGAGTCACATCGGAGATTGGTGAACAGTTGCTCGCGGCCGCTCGTGAGCGGACCACTTGGGGAGTCACGACACAATCGCGTCACGACGGCGAGCACGCGACGTTCCTCTACGACGAAAGCGGGAGCGGAGTTCACACCAAAGATCGTCTTGTGACCCTTCTCAAGGGCGACGACGTCTGGCTCGTGCCAGCGATTGCGCTCCAGTACTCCGTCGGGGAGACCAGTACCGAGAGCCCGCGGCGCGAGCGCCCGAACAGGGAGTCCCTCGATTGTCGGGAGTGCGGTCGGGAGACCGAGCATCGATTCCGCGAATTCGAAACCGTCCCCGATGACGAGTGGACCGGCCAGCCCATATGGGAGTGCCAGCGGTGCAGGACACCCCGCTACGGGCCGGATCCTGAAGCTGGTCAGTAGAGACGGTGATAGGTTAACCAACGAATTCTGATAGTGATTCGGTTCTGTTGGTTAACTGGAGGGCCGTTCGTGATCTCCTCCGGCTTGCCCTGCCGACTGCCCGCCGGTGTTTTTCGACGCCACAAATCGGCGGAGGCGCACACATGGACCCACGAGACACCACCGGCTATCGGCTACATCGGGCGCTCAGCAACCTCAGCAGTATCGACATCGACCAACTGGAAGCAGCGGATCAAGATCGAATCGAGACGGCAACGGCGCTTCTGGAAGAGGTGAGTCTCCTCACCCGTCCAGAACGCACAGAGGTTACTGAAATCCAAGTCGAGTCCTAACCGAAGGACGCGCTACCACGCCAATTGAGCTGTCTCAGGGGGCCGTCTGTCGCCCCCCCTGAAGGGGTGCGGGGGCGCGAGAACGTCCCCGAGAAAAATCCATGGCAACACTCCAAGCCGCAACGACATCGACCGGCGCGCTCGTAACAGACCCACAGGCCGTCCGCCGATTTGCGTCGAAGCAGATGGTGGTTTTTCTGGGGCAAAAAGTACTGAGCCCCACCGTAGGCTCGTGATTGGATGCCCGAGAAACCAGACGACGACCCATTCCACGATTGCGAGTTAGATCCCGACGCAGTCCTCGGGACACGCACCTTCCACGATGTCCTGTTCAGCAACGATACCGAGACGTCGGTAAACGTGCTAACCGGCGAGTCGCACGCACATTCGCAGGCGACCTTCGAGGAA
>JAQCNR010000395.1 GCA_028274925.1 Halovenus sp. | reverse complement strand
CCGCGATGTCGACGGTGATATCGGTGTCAGGAAAGCTGTCAGTGACTCGTCGGAGGGCGTGGTCGACAGCCTCGGGCAACGAGATGGTCATCATATCGCCACTCGAATCGACAATTTCGCGCATCTGCCGGGCGTTCTGGGCGGTTTTCTGGAGGCTCTTGCAGTGCTCGATGATCGCCTGTGCGTGTGGTGCAACCTCCGGCGTGTCCGGGAGTTCTCTGGCGTGGCCCTGAATCACGTTGAGGTCGTTGCGCAGGTTGTGCCGGAGGACTCTCGCAATAACCTGGTCGAGCAAGTCGCGCTCGTGGCGGCGGCTGACGAGGCGCATCGCCGTTTCGACGTTGCCCGCAAGCGTTTCGAGTAATCGGCGTTCGGCCTCGGTAAAGCTCCCACAGCGTGTCGACGCCGTCGAGAGGACGCCGAAATCGCCCAGCGGCATGATAATCTCTGAATTGAACGCCGTGTCGTCGTTGTAGACGTCTTCGTGGGCCAGGACATCGCCGACGAGTTTCGTCTCGCCGTCTTTGAACGCTCGCCACGCGATACTATCGCCGTCGGTGAAGACGGGTATGTCGTCGATTAGCTCCAGCGCGGCGTCAGTCGTCGCAACTGGCTCGAGAACATCTGTCGTGGCGTCGTACTGCCAGATCGCAGACAGCGGCATATCCAGTGCCTCGGGGAGCCGTTCGAGGACACTCCGGGCTGCCTCCTCGTGGTTCTCGGCGTCGAGGATGCGCCGCGTAATCGACTGGACCGCCTCGAGGCCGTGTTCGCGTTGCGCCCGGTCGAGCGCAACCTCGACGATGACCCCGAGCAGTTTCGTCACCTGGAAGTCCGTCTCGTCGAACAGCCCTGGCTGTTCGGTGGCCATCATCAACACGCCGTGTTCGCCCAGCGGAACGGACAGCGAACTGCCCTCCTTATCCCCGCAGGGAACGGTCAGTTCACAGTTCGAAAGGTCCTCGAACCAGCGTGGGCCGCTGCGGTAGACCTCCCACGCAATACTTCCCGCTTCAGTGTCGGGTTCCCAGGCGTGCTCGCCGCCGTCGTGTTCGGCGGTGACGGCGGGGACGAGCCCTTCGGTTTCTCGGTCGTAGAGGTAGACGGCTCCACGGGCAAAATCGACGAGTTCGTGCGCGGCGTCGAGGGTGTGTTCACAGATCATCTCGGTGTCCGTACTGCCGAGGATGGCCTGACTCTCGTTGTAGAGCCACTCGAAGCGCCGCTGCCTGATTTTGTTCTCTGTGATGTCGACGTAGATGCCGACGTATTCCTCGACGCCGCCCGGGTCAACCGGGGCTGCTCGCAGAAGGAAATCACGCATCCCGTCGGCAGCCTTGCGCCGTATCTCGCGGGTGATTGGCTCGCCGTTGTCGAGCTGGGCGTCGATGCCGTCCGCTTCCGTCCATGTCGTTTCGTCATCGGGCACGGTCAGGTCGTTGACGTTCGCACCGAGTACCGTCGCCTCGTCGTAGCCAAACACGTCGAGAAAGCGGTCGTTGGCCCGCTGGATAATCGGGTCACCGTCGACGTAGTTCGCGGTGATGATTGGCTCCTGAATCGTGTCGAAAACGACGCCAAGTCGGTCGCGCTCGCCGCGGAGATGGTCGGTTTCTCGGGCCGCTCGGCAGGCCGCCGCAAGGTTCTGGTTGAGGTCGGTCAGCGCCGACGCTGTCGTGTCGGTCAGGTTGCCACCGGCCAGCAGTAACACACCAAAGTCTGGCAGGTCGAACAACCAGTACGGCTCCGACCCCCCCACCCCGGACAGCGGGAGTGAGTCGCGCTCGGCGTCGGGCTGGTCCTGCCAGCGCGCGAGACGTTCACGGGCAGCCTCGTAGCACTCTCTCTCGTGGCTGGCGTCGGGAACTGCTCCAACCGAGGTGTACGGAACCTGCCCGGAGCCAGTGTACTCGAAGACGACGCCCAGTGAACAGTCGAGGTGCTCAACGTAGGCAGCGACTGCCTCTCGCGCCGTGTCAGCGAGGCGCTCGCGCTGCCGAATCGCCAGCGAAATCTCGTACAACAGCTCAGTGTGTGGCTGTTCCGTTGACATCTCTAACACCCACCGACATCCCCTACAGATACGGAGTGGCGGGACTGTTCAGTTCCGGCACCCGCCACGTCTGACTGAGTAATTAGTATCGGGCGTGTTAACCATTGGGGCCGAAACAGGCGTTCAGACACACTGCTGGTATAAATCGAGTAGATAAATTCACCGTAACTACCAATCTACGCTGAGTTTGTTACCAGTCAAAGAGTGACAGAACAGTCAGCGGACTCCCGAGTCGACGCCGTCGAGTGCACGGGCCAGTGCCGACTCGTCGCCGGTCCGGAGGTATTCGCTCACGTCCTGGACAGTCCGGACGAGTCGGTCGGCGTCGGTCGGGGCGACGTCGCCGTCGATGGCCTCGATTCGTTTCTTCTCGGTGGTCACCCACGAGAGCGCCCGGTCGACCGGTGGTTCGCGCTCGGTGTACTGCCGCCGGAGGTCGGTGAGATAGGCGTCGACAGCAGCGGTGGCGGCCAGTCCACGCTCTGGACGGAGGGCGTCGGGAACCTCGCCGGGCGGCGGCCGTTCACCCTCAGCGACGCCGCGGAGCAAGGACAGAAAGTACAGTTCCTCGTCAGTATCGATAGTGAGCAGTCGACCGAGCGTTCGACCGACGCGGCGGAGTTCACACGCGCCCACGTAGGTTTCTGAGAGCCCCAGCAGTGACCCGGCGTCGATGAAGCCCACAGTCCGGACGTAGGCAGCGGCTTCGTCGGCAGCAGCGTCGGCAATCTCTCGGGTCGGTGCAGTGTCGATATCGGCGATAACACCCGTCAGGTCGAGGTCAGCCGCCCCGGCGGTGTGCGTCTGGCGGTCGTCGGTGCCGACGCTTTTCAGCGACCCACACTCCGGGCAGGCAATCTCGCCGGTTTCGTAGTACGACCACCGGGCGCCACAGGCCGTACACTTCCGGTTACCGCGGATGTCCATACCGGTAGTTACCGGGGGAGATTCATATATCCGGTCGTCGCGGTCCGACCGATCAGTGCTAACGAAACGTTTTGATGTGTCCGGTCGTACATGGAGGTATGCGAGACGAAGAGGAGATTCGCGAGCAGTACGAGTTTCTCACCGAACAGCTCGAATCCGAAGAGATGGACCACGAAGGCGTGAGACAGATGTTTACCTACTACAAGCGGGCTATCGGCTGGGTGCTCGAAGAGGAACACATGTAGGCACCGCTGCAGCCATTACATTTAAGACTCTGCCTCTGATTGTTCCAATTGACGCTTCGTCTGGAGGGCCGAAGCGTCAGCGGGGACCAATTCAGGGCGGCAAGCGGCCGCGTGTTTTCATCGCGGCCGCTTTCCTTTCCGTTTTCACACTCGGTAGCTACTGGCACAGTATTAAGTACACTTGCTCGAAAGTGATGACAATGATCGAAGTGGGGGAGCACGCGCCGGCGTTCGCGCTGCCGGCGGTCGAAGACGGCGAGGTCATCGAAATTGACCTCGCGTCGATATTCGGCAGCGAGGTTGTTATCCTCGCGTTCTACCCGGGCGATTTCAACCCCGCCTGCTCTGGGTCCGAGACGGGACTCGACGAACTCGACCTCTTCACGATGCAGAAAGACGTGCAAGTGCTCGCGGTGTCTGCTGACAGTGTACACAGCCATCAGGCCTTTGCCGAGGAGTACAACCTCCACATGCCGCTGTTGTCCGATACCGACGGCGAGATGGCCGAGGCCTACGGCGTCACCGCAGAGGACGGACACGGCTATCTGACCCGGCGAGCAGTGGTTGTCGTCGACCACACCGGAACAGTCCAGTACACGTGGGAGAGCGAGCGACCCAGCCACGTCCCCACAGCCGAGGAAATTCGTCGTGCCGTCGAAGGAATCGGTGACGACGAAACCGCTGAGTCGCGGTACCGTGTCGGCTATGCCCACTACATGGAGGGTCGACGGGCGTTCACGAGCGCGATGAAGGCCTACGAAAGCCAGGAGTGGATGATGGCCCAGACTGACTTCACACAGGCCTGCGACGAGTTCGACGCCGCTGGCGACGAGTTCAACACCGCGACACGGTTCGCCGAACGCGACGAGACACGGACCTACTTCGACCGGGCCGAAGAGAAAGCCGAGTCGCTGTGGCGAGCGGCCGACTGGCTCGCAGAGTCGGCCAGCGCCTTCGCAAGTGGGCAGGGTGCCAAGGCCGACTCGTTGCGGAGAGACGCCGAAGCACCGCTGGAAACTGCCCGTGACCTGCACGAACCGCCCGAACCTGACGACTTCCCGCCGGACGAGGACCCGGCCGAGCGTGACGAGGAAGACGAGAAACCGGTGCACCCGCTGGCCGACAACGACGACGAACCCGCAGCGACACTCGACGCCGACATCGACGACCAACTTGACACAGATGTCGAGGAGGCAGACCCAGCACAGGAGGCCACCAACGGCGAGCAGTCTGACGAGGTTGGGGCCGCCGACGGGGAGCAACTGGCAGCCGACAATGACCCAGCAACAACTGGGGACGAGGAGGATGGCGACGAGGCGAGCGAAATCGACGACGAAGAACTCGAAGAGATTACGGCCGAACTCGAAGAGCAGTCCGAAGCAGCCGCTGCGGACCCAGAGGACGAGAAAGACGAACAGCCGGCCGTTCCCGAGGAACCGGGAATCGAACGCGACGAAGAGACCGACGAAGATGTCGAACTAGAACTGACGGACCCGACAGACGAGGGGGATAGCGACGAAGACGATCAAAAAGATGACGATGAGACATTGACCGACGATACCGGCGACCACGGCGTGCCGGATTCGCTATGACCGACGGTGAAGAACTCGCCCGTGCGTACTACGACTGTCTCGACAACGACGAGTACGACCGCCTGACAGAGCTGCTTGCTCCCGAATTTGTTCAACAGCGACCTGATACGAGGTTCGGCAGCCGTGCGGAGTTTATCGAGTTTATGCGCGACCAGCGGCCACGCACGGACACGACGCATCCGCTCGACAGAATCTACCGGACGCCAGACGGTTCAGAGCTCGCGGTGAAGGGGCGTCTCGTTGCCGACGGCGAGACACTCACCGGCTTTGTCGACCTCTTCACACTGCTGGACGGACAGGTCGAACGAATCGAGACCTACGTCGATTGAGAGCAGTCGACAGTAGGAACCGTCTACCCGCCGTTCGGCCCAAGAAGTTAAGTACGGCCAGCGGCGAACAGCCAGTTACACTGATTCCTATGCAGACAGAGCGAGAGACTGGGCTCCCGGTCGCCGAGATCAATATCGTCGTTGCCGTGGGGCTCACACTGCTATGGGCTGGCCTCGGCCACCTCTACAGGCGACGGTTCCGTCGCGGGCTGGTCTGGGCCGGACTGTTCGCCGGAACGTTGCTATTGAGTACGTACACCAACTGGGCAGGATTGTTCGTCGTGAGCGTGCTCAACGGGAACCTCTCGGCGATGAACGTCGCCGTTCCGGGCTCGATCATGCTGTTGTGTCTGGTCGACCTGTACCTGCTCAACCGAGCAGCCCGCACGCCTGTCGAACCGAGTCGCTGAGAACGGACTGTTTTTGCCCGACCGGCTGGTAGCGTAGCTGTGGAGTTGCACATCCGGTACGAGGGCAACGACGACCCCGACAAGTGCACCGCAAAGAAACTCGAGCGATTCGACCTCGCGGAGTTACATCACTCGACGCGGGCAACGCCGCCGGGAATCGTCCTCAACCCATTCGCCGAACAGGCCCTCTCGCCAGCCGACAGCGACGCTGACAGACTTGTCGCGCTCGACTGCTCGTGGGAGACGGCACAGGAAGAGGCATTCGACCTCAGGGGGCGTCAGCGGTCGCTGCCCTTTCTGGTCTCCGGAAATCCCATCAACTACGGGACACCGTTCCAGTTGAACACCGTCGAAGCCTTCGCCGGCGCGCTGTGGATTCTTGGCGAACCGGAGCAGGCCGAGGAAGTCCTCTCCAAATTCACGTGGGGACAGACGTTTTTAGACCTGAATGCCGAACCGCTGGCTCGGTACGCCGACTGCGATGACTCGACAGCAGTCCTCGACGTGCAGGACGATTATCTCGAGGACTGAGCGCCTCGAACCGACTGGAGTTTGATGACGACGGCGAGAACGAAGCCAGCGAATGCACACAACATTGCTAACACAAACACCGGCGTCGACAGCGCCGCGGCGGTGTCGGGACTGACGACAATCCGACTCGTCCCGCGGACGACGAACGCGGCCAGCGTCAGCCCGAACGCGGCGATCATCAGCCGAACGAAAATATCCTCGTTAAGCTCCATTGACTACGAATCACGTGACACGGCGATTAAAACACTGCGTTCTGGGGCGTCAGGAGAGTTCGCTGTGTGCGCCGATCAGCGCACCGGCCAGGTCGAGGCCGCTGACCTCTGATTCGCAGTCGATGATCGATTCCCGGAACGTCGACTTGGAGATGATTGCGTCCTCGAAGACCAGTGTCCGGTCGAGTTTCGAGTCGGTGACCCGCGCGCCGGACATGATGTGGACGTTCTCCCCCAGCGTGGTGTTCTCGACAGTCGCGTCGCGCGCGACGAGAGTTTCGCCGTCGAGTGCCCACGCGACGGCGTCGAGATAGCCCTCGGGAGTGCCGATGTCGTACCACGCGCCGTCGAAGCTAAACGCTCGGACCGAGCAGCGGTCGACCAGCCACTGGATGAACCAGCCCGGTTCGTCGGGGTTGTTGCCGTTGGCAAGATACTCCTCGAAGCGGACCTCTTCGGCCGGAAAGGCGTAACAGGCGATCGAGACGAGCGAACTCGCGGGGTCGTCCGGTTTTTCCTCGAAGTCGATTACCTCGTCACCGTCGACATCGATGACGCCGTAGCCGCTCGCGTCGGCCGGCGCACCGACGTCGTAGGCGGCCAGCGTCGGTGCCTGATGGTCGTCGAAGGAGTCCAAGAATTCAGAGACGTTGAAACTGATGAGATTGTCGCCCGCGATGACGAGCAGGTCCTCGCCGTCGATGTCCTCGCGCTCGACTAACTGGGCGAGCGCACCGATGACACCGAATTTCTCGTCCTCTTCGGTCGTCTCCTCGACACTGAGTTGTGGTTTCTCGAACGGCGACTCGGCGAGGTGCTCGTCGAAAACGTCTACGAACCACTCGTTCGTGCTGAGATAGACACTGTCAATCCGGTCGTCGTCCTCCAGTTCGGCGAGAATACGGTCGATCACTGTCTGCTCGCCAACCGGGAGCAACATTTTGGGCCGGTGTCGGGTAATGGGCCACAACCGCGTCGCGTACCCGCCGGCAAGCACGACTGCCTCCATATCCGAAACCTGCCAGCCCATTGCGTATATTTCTTTCTTTTTGACCGGCCGAAAGGCTCGACACGCGACTGCGGTGAGCGACAAAACCAACCAGCAGGCCGCTCAGAAGGCCGTTCCCTGGTCGGGATGATACTCACCAACGGTCTGTGTGGCAGCCAGAACCGCCGCGTTCAGTGCAGTGACATCCTCCGCGCCGTGAGCGGAGAGGGAGCGAAGCTTCCTCAAGCAGTCGGGCTGCGCCCGACGACGGCGCGGCTTCCCTGCGTGGGAATACCAGCTAATCACTGGCAGTGGGTTTCGACCCGAACTCACCGAGCGTCATCTGCTCTGATTGGCTCTGCTCGGTGTGGGTCGTGGTGCTGTCACAGGCACTCCCATCCCGAGGCGAGTCATTGCCTGCCGGTTTCAGCGGCACGCTCTCTCCCCACGGGTCTGCCCGCTGTGCGATATTGATAGCGCCGTTTATATCGCCTTCAAACGTCGTGACGTGGCACTCGTCGTTCGTACAGTGGAACGCTCCGCCACCGTCTCGATACCCGATGTGACCGCACTCGTGGCACGTTTGCGAGGTGTATGCGGCGTTCACGTATTCGACTGGGATACCGGCGGCTCGCGCTTTGTCCTCGATACGGTCCTGCAACCGAGCGAACGCCCATGCGTGGAGTCGCCGGTTCATGAATTTGCCGCAGTCCAGCGATTCGCGGATGTACGTCAGGTCTTCCATCACCAGAACCGGCTTCTTAAATTCACGGGCGTACGCGACAGCCCGCCGAGACGCTTTCTCGACAATATCGGTGAGGGCGTTCTGGTAGTGGTTGAATCGCTCGTCTATCCGCCACTGTCTCGGTATCCGATGTGACCGCAATCGTGGCATGTCTGAGACGTGTAGGCGGCTTTCACTTATTCAACCGGAATACCGTCGGCTCGCGCTTTGTTCTCAATGCGGTCCTGTAAATGACCGAAAGCCCATGCGTGGAGTCGCCGGTTAATGAATTTGCCGCAGTCCAGCGATTCGCGGATGTACGTCAGGTCCTCCATCACCACCACCG
>JAQCNR010000393.1 GCA_028274925.1 Halovenus sp. | reverse complement strand
GGTGCATTGCTCGCTGCTGGCTACTTCACACTCAGGCTCATTCAGGCAGTCGAACGACTTGCTGCGGCGACGGAGCGACTCGCACACGAGAGTGACGAACTCACTGATTCGGTCAACAGGTGGCCGTGGCAGTGGCTGTAGTCAGTCGTGACTGTGGTCGTGGTCGTCGTCGAAGCCACCGCCTGCGACGAGGGCGTCGTGGTCGCCCTCGATCATATCCATGTTTTTCAGCGTATCTCGTTCCTCGAAGGCCTCGACGGCGTCGACGAGGTCCTGTTGGGTGAGCGTCGTCCGCTCCTCGGTTAGCGCTTCGAGCACTGCTTCTCGGAGGACGAGTCGCAGGTCACTCCCGGTGAGCCCCTCAGTAATGTCGGCGAGTTCGTCCGACGAGAAGTCGACGATCTCCATCTGCTCGGTGACGATATCGAGAATGCCTGCCCGCATCCTGTGGTCGGGCTTTGGGAAGTTGACAATCTCGTCGAACCGTCGCCAGGCGGCGGCGTCGAGTTGGTCGGGGTGGTTCGTCGCGCCGATGAGCAGCACTTCGTCCTGAATGAGCGACACTTCGTCGATGCTTTTCAGCAGTGTGTTGACCGCACGCTTGATTGCGGCGTGTTCGTCGCTGGAGCGCGTTTTCGCCACGAAGTCGAACTCGTCGATGAAGAGGATACACGGCGCGAGTCGTTTTGCGACCTCGAAGGTCTTCTCGACGTTTTTTGCGGTTTCGCCGAGATACTGGCTGGTGATCATCGAGAGTTTCACCTCGACGAAGGGCAGGCCGAGTTTTGCGGCCAGCGCCCGCGCAACGCTGGTTTTTCCGGTGCCCGGTGGGCCGACGAAGAGCAGTTTTCCGATCTCTCGGAGGCCAATACTCGCCAGATACTCCCGGTGTTCGATGGCTTTGACGATTTTCTGAATCTCGCCTTCCTGTTCGCCAGTCAGCACAATCTCGTTGAGCGTCTGCTCGATTTCTTCTGGGGCGCGAATGTCGACCAGATCGAGCATCTCCTCTTCCTCGTCGTCGTCGAAGTACTCCACTAGCAGTGAGTCGATGAACTCTCGGTCGGCACGGGCGGGTCGGTTTTGCTCGGCAGCGAGGTCGTAGGAAACCTCTCGACTCTCCTCGAAGTGGCCCGCAAGTACCGGATTGGCCTCGATCTGACCGTCCGAGGCACGGTCGAGATACCACTCCTCAGCCATGTCCTGGTCGGTAAACGAGAGCGTCCCGGAGAAGTCGTCGTGGTCGGTGAACATCAGCCCGGAGACCGCGTCCCACGGGCGATCGACGCCTGTCGCGGTCTGTGCGCCCCCGACAGTCGGCGAGAGCGGCCGCTCTATCCGGCCGTCGCTCCAGAACGGGCTTCGATACGCGGCAGGCAGATCATCAGCGCCGAACCGCTCGGTCTCGTTGTAGACAGTCGTCGTCAACACGAACTCGACGACAGCGAGTTCCGGATCCTTCATTCTCACAAAGGTAGCGCCGCGACCCAGTTAAGTGACTCGAAGCAGTCCGAACCAACTACGCTCAGTTCGCTGTTAGGGGCCTGCGTTGCCCGACTACGACACTGGCTTCCGGACGCCCGAAATCTCGAACTTCGCGCCACCGCTTTCCGCGATTCCGGCCTGTATCTCCCAGCCGTGGGCACCCGCAATCTGCTCGACGATAGCTAACCCGAGTCCAGTTCCCTCCCGGTCAGTCGTGAAGCCGTCTTCGAAGACGTCATGGACGTTCGCTTCGGGGATTCCGGTTCCATTGTCACTCACCGCGATGGTCAGCATTGCGGCTGTCTCTTCGGTAACACTCACTTCCACGACTAACTCCGAAAGAGTCGGGATATCCCTCGCATCACCAGTCTCTTCGCTCGCTCCGTGCTCCACGGCGTTGCGGTAGAGATTCTCGAATAGTCGCTGGAGCCGTGTTTGGTCCGCGACGACGGTTACATCCGCGTCGACGCGCAATGTCGCCCCGCCTGTCTCGACGCTGTCCCACGCTGCCCGTGCAACTGTCGCAACTGAGACGTCACTTGGGTCGGTTACCTCCTGCCCCTCCCGTGCCAGCGCGAGCACATCTTCGATAATCGCCTCCATGCGGTCGGTTGCATCTTCGGCGTTATCGAGATAGGAGACATCGCCTGTTACTTTCGCCTGGTCGATATAGCCAGCGGCGACGTTCAGCGGGTTGCGCAAGTCGTGGCTGACGAGACTGGCGAACTGGTCGAGTTTCTCAATCTGCTGTTCGAGGTCGCGTTCACGGCGTTTTTGTTCGGTCACGTCGTCGAGTAAAAACAGCCAGCCAATCTGCTGGCCGCGGTCGTCATTAATCGGCGTCGACTCGAGTCGTAACGACAGTTCCCGATAAGAGATGGTCTGTTCGTCTTCTCTGTCGGTCATCAACGCCTCGAATACTGCCGCAGTCTCAGGGGCAGTGACTACCTCTTCGACAGTCGAGCCAACCAGCGATTTGTTCGCTCCGAGCATCCGTTCGGCAGCCGGATTGCTATCGACAATCCAATTCTCGGGGCCGACGACGAGCATTCCATCTCTGACGTTTGTGATAACCTTCTCTCGGGCGATGGGTGTGATATTTGTGTACTCGTAGTGGACGATAGCGAGGGCAAAAAACGCCGATGCGACGACGAACCCAATGGGTGTCGTGTCGAACTCGACTGTGCCAGTGAGAAAGATCAAATTTAACGGGACTGGCGAAGAGATTCCGAGAATCAACGCTGCGGCTTGCCCGCGATACAACTCGTGTCTCGTCTTATAAATAAATCCGACCAGCAAGGCCGTGTAGCCAAGAATGAGCGCATAACTGTACGCGGAGTGGGCCCAGAACAGCGGGCCCCAGACCTGCTCGACGCCGACGACGCCTGTTGGCCGCAGCGCTGTGAAAAACAGATTGCCAGGATTCACAAGCGCCGCCAGCCCAGCCAGTATCGGATGAACCGACAGCACCGCGAGCGTCCGTCGTGTCACGTATCGCTCTCTGCCGGTGTACTCGAGTGCGAAAACCAGTGTTGCGGCGACAGTCACGCCGATGGGCAAGTACATCACCCGAATCGCGGCCCGTGCGAGGGACTGCTGTGGGACCGTCGAGACGAGCAGACAGAGCGCCCAACACGCTGCTCCGACCATTTCGACGCTCAGCGGGACGGCACCCTTTCGGTCCCGGCTTCGCCAGAGCAGTCCCGCCAGTCCAACCGAGAGCAGGCTCGCTGCGACGTAGATTCCCCTCACGCCCCACTCCTCTGTCGACATCGCTCGTCCAACAAAAATCTCCCAACACGCTTGAATCGTCCGGCCGAGCGCCTCCTCTCGAAACTGTTGTAAACCGTCGCGCGGAAGGCCCGAGCATGAAACTAGCACGCATCGAGACCGACGATGGCATTCTGACCGGCGAGTACGATGATGGGACGGTGACCGTCGACGGCGACGAATACGAAATCGGCGAGGACGCAACGCTACGTGCGCCCTGTGAGCCCGGAACGTTTTACTGCATCGGCCGCAACTTCGCGGAGAAAATCGACCAGATGGACTACGACATCCCAGAGATTCCGGACTGGTTCATCAAGCCCGCCGTCTCTCTGCACCCGCCGGAGCAGCCAATCGAATATCCCGACTGGACCGAGGAACTGACCTACGCCGGCGAACTGGCTGCCGTCATCGACGAGGAGTGTACGGACCTCGATGGCGAGGATGAGGTCAAAGACGTGCTGCGTGGCTGGACGATTCTCAACGACCTCGACGCACTGGACCAGGAACGACGGACTGCGCGCAAAGCGTTCGACGGGTCTGCACCGCTGGGACCTGTCATCGAGACGGAGCTGGACCCGCGAGATATCGACATCGAGACACACATCTCCGGAGAGAAACGCCAGGACGCGACAACTGACTGGATGATCTTCGACCCTTACGAGGCGCTTGCATTCCTCTCAGAGCGATACACGTTCGAACCCGGTGACGTCATCTCCTTCGGGAGCCCTGCGAACCCGGGACTAATCGAACCCGGCGACGATATCGAAATCTGGTACGAAGGAATCGGTCGGCTGAAAAATACGGTCGTCGAATCCTAGAGTTCGCCCAGTTTTCTGAGCAACTGGCCGCGGTACTCCTCGTCAGCACGGACGCCTTTCAGTTCGAGGACGCGCCGTTCGAGTTTGTCGAGCGCGACGTTGAAGGCCATGTCGGCACCGTAGCCCTCGCCGGAGCCTGCAACCTGACCCTTGTTGGTCCGCAGTCGGACCTGCGACTGGATCAGCGGCGTCCCGCGGAGTTTCTCTTTGTGTTTGTGGAACCGGACGTGTGCATGCTGGACCTGCATCTCCTGATACTTGTCGGCAGTCGCCTGAATCTCCTCGCGAATCTCCTCGCGGGTGAGCGTGTCCAGCAGTTTGATGTTCGTAATCTGGACATCCATATGGTCCTCTTCGGTGTACGTCAGCGCGCGGAGCACGTCCGTTTTCGTGACGACGCCAGCAACGAGGGAGTCGTTGTCCTCGGGCGTGACGACGAGGCCGGCGTAGTTGTTGTCGAGCATCTGCTTGACCGCCGCCTTGACCGACGCGCCGGCAGTCGTCGTCGCGACCGGACTGGACATGATATCGTAGGCTGGAATATCGAGGACGCGGTCGATGTCACCGGAGCGGTCGCCTTTCTGCTGGCGCTCCATGTCACGGACAGCGAAATCGGCGATATCATGCGTCGTCACCATCCCACTGAGTTGGCCGTCCCCGTCGACGACCGGCAGCCGGGAGATGCTGTTCTCCCGGAGCATGTTGATACACCGCCCGACCTGCGTGTCCTCGGTAACCGTCACAACCTCGGCCGTGTAGATGTCGGAGACATCGAGGGTGTCGAGATTGTCGAGGACGGCCTCGAGGATGGCCACTTCACTGACAATTCCCCACAGCGCTTCGCCCTCGAACACCGGGGCAATCTTTGCGCCACTTTCGACGAGCACCCGCGCCACTTCGCGCACGTCGTCCGTTCGTTTGACCTTCGGTGCCGACCGCACTAGTCCCCGGACTTTCGCGTCATCCTGAACGTGTGACTGGATGAGCTGTTTCTGGTTGACGATCCCCGTGTATTCGCCGTCTTCAGTGACCACAATCCCTTTCGGTCGCTCGTCGTCCTCGAACATCGACCGGACTTTTCCAAGACGCTCGTCCGCGTCGACCTCGGCGTAGTCAGGAGTGGCTATGTTAGAAATATCCATCGTAATATCCATGTGAAGTTTCGACACGTGGCATAATCAAAGTTGGTCTCACTCCCAGACAGAGAAAACCGACGGCTTCGGCCACCAGCGTTCACAGTAACGTCCCGACGAGCAGATACGACGCAAAATACGCGACTGTCGCGGCTCCGACCGAACGACCGATTCGATAGCCCAGCAGTTCCCGGTCCAGCCCGCGGGTCAGTCCCGTCGCCAGCGCGGTCAACACCACCGCGAGCAACAGTGCATAACAGCCCACTGGCCCGCCCAGCCAGACCAGTGACTGGGTCCGCTCCGCGAGAAACTCCTCGCCCCCGATGCCCGCAGCCAGCGCCACAGTCGCTCCAGCAACGAGTGGGCCAAAGAGCATGCCGGTGGTCTGGAGTGTCTGGCAGACGTGTGCGAGCGAGCGTCTGGACTCCTGTTCGATCGTTCGCAAGTCCTCGACGTGGTCACCCAGCGCGAGCAGCGCACTCCCGGCCGGCCGCCCCTCTCGGGCCGCGAGTGCGAGCAACGCAACGCTCCCTCTGACGCGCTTGCTCGGAACGTCTGCCAGCACGCCGTCCTGACCGAGAAACGCCTCTTCGACACCAATCTGTAGCTGTCGGTGTCGGCGCGCGCCAGCGAGCAACACCGCCCCGAGTTCGTCGTCGAGTTCCGAGCCAGTGTGTTCGATTGCCGTCTCGACGGCCCGCCCATTCGCGACTCGGCGGCCGATCAACGTCAGCGCGTCCGGCAGCGACGCCTCGATCTCTCGGATTCGCTCGTACTGGCTGACGACTGGCTGGTAGTAGAGCCACAGCGCAACACCGACCCCGATTCCGAGTCCGGCAACCGGCGGCCCCCAGGACGGCGTACCCAGCGCGGCCGCAAATGCAGCCAGAACTCCGGTCGCGGTGCCGGCACCGACCGCGAGCCACTGTCGGTTGGCCACGCCGTCCTGACTCGTCGTCACTCCCGGCGGCGGAAAGGCGACCGGCCGGCGAGCCAGTAGCCACACCGCGGCACCGAGCAGTATGGCCGGCAGAACGATATCGTAAATCGTGATGACGGTCAGTGGCGTCACCGCGATACCGACGGCACTCCCCGCCGGCAACAGTGCCACCAACGCCGTCGGGAGTAACACCCCAAAGGCGTACAGGGCAGTTACTGGCGTCCGGACGGTTGCGGCGAAGTTCTCCATCTGTTCGCGAGTTCCCTCTAGGACGACCGTCAGCGCGCGGTCGAGCAGGCGTTCTCGGTCGCGGTCGGCCGCATTTCCCGCCGCTGACACCAGCGAGACCGAGCGCCGCAGCGAGGGGAACAGGTCGGTCCAGGACTCCCCGAACGCAACCAACCCAGAGTTCCCGGTGTGTTGGTTCTGTCGGACATGCACCGCCAGACTCCCGGTGAGCAACCCATCACCAGTCTGTGCAGCGAAATCAGCCGCCCGCTCCGGCGTTGGAGTGAGGCGCATACTCAACACTGTCCGGGCGACGAGGTCGGGCGCAGCCCCGAGCGCACGTGTCCGCCGTGCCGTTGCCCACAGCTTCGGCGTCGTGTGTACTGCATGAGTCGTCACCAGTGCGAGGCTGACTGCTCCGAGCAGCGCTGCGAGCCGAAACGTCGCTGGCACTGCAAGTGCACACAGAGACAGAACGAGTCCTACCACAACGCCAGCGACGTAGCCAGCCTTGACGACGACTGCGGGACGAACCGGCCGGCCGAGTACGTCGAGTGCGAGCCGGAGTTCTGTGCTGGGTTCGACCTCCCACGGGTAGCACCCAGCAAGCCCGTAGAGGGCGCGAGCCAGTGGGTGCGTGTCGCCCGTCATTAGCGGTCCTCGTGTGACGCGACGAGTGCGCCGGGGCCTGTCGTGCCGCGCTCAGCGAGCGATTCGAGCAATCGTTCGCGCTGCTGGCACTGCTCGCGCACGCTGGCGTAGGCCTCGTCGGCGGCGCGCATCCCGTCGATGGCTGTGCTGTTCCCGCGCTCGATTCGCCCGGTCGGTTCGAGTCCGTCCTCACTGCGCTCGAACAGCGCCTCGAACTCAGGGTCGGTGTCGCCACACACTTCCTCGATTGTGCTGACGCGACGGGTCCCGTCGGCGGTCAACTCACAGGTGACCACCAGGTCCGTCACGCCGAACGACGAGGCCGATACGCCCAGATCTTCGACAACACGCTCGTAGACCACGCCTGCGCCGTCGCCGTGGATCGTTCCGAGCACTGCCTCGCTGTTCGCACCGACGCGCATCGCCTCGTACAGAACGCTCGCTTCGGAGCCGCGAACTTCCCCGACGACGATAGCACCATCGCCGAGGCGGAGCGCAGTCCGCAGGGCCTCCGCGGGGGAAAAGTCGTCCGCAGTACTGGCGCGCAACTGCTGGATATCCCGGCCCGCCTCCTGCAGTCGTGTGACTGGCAGTTCCGGCGTGTCCTCGATAGCGACAGTCCGAACTGCTGGCGGGAGTTCCCACAGCAACGCCCCCAACAGTGTCGTCTTGCCAGCACCGCGCGGTCCCGCGACCAGCGTCGCCGTCCCTCGTTCGACGGCCACGGAGAGCACCGCCGCGGCCGATAGCGAGAGGGTGTCGTTTCCGACCAGCGCGGGTAGCGTCCAGACTGCGTCGTCCTGCGCTCGGAAGGCGAAAGCGCTCCCGTCGCTGGGTGGGTCGGTGACGCCAGCGACACGAACCTGTCTGTCGGCGACAGTCGCGGTGGCGTCGAGTGTCGGGTCGGCCCGCGAAAACGCCCGCCCGCTCTCGCGACGGAATCGTGAAGAGAGCGCCGCGACGCCCGCTTCAGTGGGGCGGACATTCGTCCGGTAGCTGGTCCCGTCTGCGGTGACACGGAGCCAGTTTTCCGGTGCCGGTGCAGTCACGAACACGTCCGAGACTGTCGGGTCCGCAAAGAGGTCCTCGAGCAGGCCGAATCCTCGCGTGTGTTTTCGCAATACTGCGGTCACCGTCTCGACCGAGACTGTGTCGGGGGACTCTCCCGCTGCCAGCACCGCTCTGACCGCTCGCCCCGGCGCGCGCTGTTCGCCTTCAAACTCTCCGTCCGCGAGGCGCTCGTAGGCGGTGGCCAGCAACGCTAACTCTGCGTCTGAGAACGACCGCTCGACCGGCGAGAGATAGTACCGGTCAACGCCCGCTTCTGGCTCGTATCGCCGGACGGTCGCTCCGGTATCGAGGTCGCGAACATCTCTGAGCTGACCCGCTGGCGGCGGTGTGGTTGTCACGCGCCAGTGACTCACGGTTGGCCCAACTGCCGGCGCGAGCGCGGTCTCGTAGCTCTCGGCCGCCGCGGCGAGTTCGGAGAGGCCAGTCTCGGCCGCGACCCGCCGGGCGGCGTCGGCGCGACCCGTCGCTTCTCGGGCTGCTCCGAGTGGGTCACGCGCACACGTCGCGGCGAGTCGCTCGTCGTGGAACTGCATCGTTTCGACGAATCGACCGGCGGCCAGCAGCAACGCCGCAGCGTCACCTTCGTAGGCACGAACCACGCCGTCGGTTTCGACCCGGACAGTTGTCGCGTCTCGCTCGGTGAGCGCGTCGATAACGTGCTCGCGGCAGTTGGGGCTCTCGGTCAACCGACCCTTCTGGTCACAGGCAGTCGCGTCAACCCGGAGTGTCTCGTCTGCGAACTGGTGGGTACAGCCACAGCCCCGAGTCTGTTCGTCGCTCTCCAGCAGTGACCGCAACGCCACCGGAAGACGTTCGCTGAGCGACATCGTTACAGGAGTTCTCTGATCCGCCGGAGCGTTCCGGTTTCCTCGTTCTCATCCGGCACGAGTGGGTCTTCACTGGCGCTGTTCTCGCGTGGTTGCCGGGTTGCTCCGCCATCTGTTTCTGCCGTGGTCTCACTGTGGACGTGACCACAGGCCTGACAGCGCTGCCCGTTCGGCTCCTTTGCGGGCGTATTTTGCTGGTGGGCAGACCCGCCTGTACGACCCGTGAGGGCAGACTGCCCGTGAGGAAGATTCTGACTATCTGCTGACTGTTGTTTCGGTTCCGGCTGTGCCAGGTTTGACCTCGACTCGTCGAGTTCGTCTTCGAGCGCCCGGACCTTTGCGATTGCCGTGTCAGCACGCTGTTCGACTTCGTCGTTGACCGAGCGGACGTTACCGACATACCCTCGAAGTGCCTGTGTCGCCGCTTCGAGGTCATCCAGCGTCGATTCGACGGCGTCGAGGCGCGATTCGAGTTCCGAGAGTCGCTCAGCGTGCGCTGCTGTGTCGCCGGCGTCGAACTCTCCGTCCGCGACGGTCCGTTCGAGTGCTTCGACGCGCTCCCGTAGTGAGTCGTCCATAGGCCCGCTGGTCCGGTGCTGGTATTTGAACCCTCGGAGAATTCAGCTGGATGGATTTCAGACCACAATAACTGAAACCGGTCGGCGTGACAGTCACAGTATGGAGTACGACGAGTATTTCGAGTTGATGGGGACAGAGACGACAGGGCGGTACGATGTGACGCCGCTGGTTGAGGACCCTGTCACCTTCGAGAACCTTCGGGCCGATTTGGTTGCGGATATCTCCTGTGAGCCGACAGCAGTCTGTGGAATCGACGCGCTCGGGTTCGTGCTTGGAAGCGCGGTTGCTGTCGACACTGGTGTTGGGTTCGTCCCGATTCGGAAGGGTGGCAAACTTCCGTATCCGCCCGAGCAACTCCACCAGCGTTCGTTCGTCGATTACTCAGACACGACAAAGTCGCTCGAACTCCGAGCAGAGGCTCTCTCGGAGGATGACCACGTCCTGCTCGTCGACGATTAGGTCGAAACCGGCGCACAGATGGACGCAGCGACGGCCATTGTCGAGGAAGCAGGTGCGTCCGTCGGCGCAATCACGACGGTCAACGCAGCCCGGAACGACCAGACTGAACCGCTATTCGACGCGTACGATATTTACCGCCTGCAGTGAGAGAGTGGGTTACCAGTGGTCTGTTTCTGTAGAGACACATCGCAGTTGGGTCTGGTGGGGCCCGCGTCGGCGTGTCTCGTGTTGTCGTAACCGAGTGGTCTAAGACTATCCAGTCCTGAGCCTCAACTATGAAACGTCGTGCCTTCCTGGCCCTCGCTGGTGCAGGCGTCTCCACGAGTCTCGCGGGCTGTTTCGACGGCTCCGCGGCTGCGGCCGAGGATAACCGTGTCACGATGACACAGGTCAAATTCCGGCCCAAGGAACTCACCGTGACCGCCGGAACCACCGTCACGTTCGATAACACGAGCAGTCACAGCCACACCGTGACGGCCTCCGGCCTCCCCGACGCCGCCGACGATTCCGAGTACTTCGCCTCTGGTGGGTTCGACGACTACGACGCCGCCAAAGACGCGTGGGACGCCCGTTCGGGTGGCATCCTCGAACCCGGGGACACCTACGAGAACACGTTCACGACGCCCGGGCGCTACGACTACGTCTGTATCCCACACTTGCGGGCCGACATGGTCGGCACGGTCATCGTCGAACCCGAAGACGACGCTGGCAACGAGAGTACGACTGGCGGATACTGAACAAAAAGGTCCGCACTGCGGCGGCGACTTACTCTTCGACGTCGACGCTTGCTTCTTCTTCTGCTTCGACTTCTTCCGGTCGGGCTTCCAGCGTCATCTTCTGGATTTCGACGCGGCGAAGCGGGTAGATAGTCTTCGCTTCGTTGTAGATTGCCGAGGAGAGTCGGCCTTCGACGACGCTGTCGGTGATGTCCTCGAAGGTTCGTTCACGGGCGCTCTCGCGGACGATGTCGATCATCGTCCGGCGAATTGCCTTCTCCTGACTCTCGTCAGCAGATTTGGTCGTGAGTGCAACCGGCTGAATCTGCACACGGTAGTCGTCTGCAGTCAGCACCGTGACGTAGGCCTCGATTTTCGAGGAGCCACGGCGAACGAGACTGCGCAGGTAATCCCGCGTCAGTTCGTGTTTGATGAACTCTGTGTAGGCCGTGTCGCTTGCAACCTCGTTGATCTTGAACTTGAGTTTGGTGTTGTTGCCGCTGGCGTCGTTTTTCAGATCGCCCAGCGTTGTTTCGATGGTGCGACCGAGCACCTGGTCCGGTTCGTCTGCTGGTGTTTCACCGAGTTCCTCCCTGTCGAACTGCTCGGGAGCCTGCACGGTGTACCACCGCTTTTCCTGTTTCTGCTTGGATACTGATCGTTCGCTCATGTTTGTGTTATCTCTGTGGACGCCTCCCCGTCCGTGGGCAATAGCTGTACCGCCACCTGGAGATTGACGACGTAATCGTCGACCGTCGACTGCAAGCCACCTGTCGAGTCGCGTTCGATGGTCGTGACCACTGCCGTTTCGTCGACAGTGGTCTCTATCGACGCGGTGTTGTCGGGTGTGAGTGCTGCTGCGACTGCCTGCGCCGTCTCGGCGTTGCCGTGCTCGGTTGCAATCCGGGCGCGTCGGCGTCCGGTCATAGTGCCTCCGTGTACGCCGCAACGAACTCGGTTGCGTCACCGTCGAACTGCGCCCGGCCGCGACGGCCGACCGCCTCGCTGGTCCCGCCAACCGTGCTCGTCGCGGCTGAGAGTGCGTCCTCGAACCCATCGCCGACGACCGCCGCGCGGTCTGTGCCGACCGTGAGAACGACCGGTTCCGGCGAGCGGTAATCGGCGGCGAGTTCGGCAACAGTCTCGACGGGCGCGCCTGGCTCACACTGGACGACGAACAGCCCATCGTATCGGCTGGTCGTCGGCGCTCGAAGCGCGTCGTGCGCACGCTGTCCGTGCGTGCGCCAGTATTCGAGCGCTGTGTCGCGGTCAAGTTTACCGACCGCGAGGACAATTGCGAGTCCAGGCTGTTCGCGGGCGAGTGCTCCGAGTACGTCGGCGTAGCCGCCGATGGTCTCGAAGGGACCGCCTGCGAGTGGACGCAACACCTGCTCGACGGCCTCGCTCCCGCGGGTCGTCCCGTCCGGGTCGTCTGCAACGGCCAGCGCAACCGTCGAGGCGAGTCGTCGGCGGTCCTCGTCGGTTGCTGGCAACTCGAGACCGAGTTCAGCTCCGTCTGCACCCGAGAAGGGTGCGTGGACGAGCGTCGAGTGGGCAAGTCCGTCTGTGAGATTCGAGGTTGGCACCGCCACGCCGGGTCGGCGCTCGATTCCGTGCTCGGCGGCAACCGTCGCGAGGTCATCGCCGGGATGGCCCTCACGGGCAACGGTCCCGGCAAGCGCGAGCGCCACGTCGCCGGCACCGAGTTCGCGGGCCGTGGCGTGTGCAGTACGTGCAGCAGCCTCTCCCAATCCGATAATCGAGTCGCTGTCGGCCACCGTTCGTCCGATTCCGACCGTCAGGTCTGTGTCGGTGTCGCGCCCTGCTGGCTGCGCCAGCGGGACGACCGACGTCTGGTAGGGGGTCTCCTGTTGGCCGAGTGCGTCGGCCAGTAACGCGGCGGCAGCGACGCTATCGGCGTCGGCCGCTGCGACGAGACGGACAAACTCCGCCTCGCGGAGCGCGCCTTCGAGGTCAGTTGGGGTCGGTTCGGTTGGGCGGCCGGCGGTCGACATCTCAGATCAGGTCTCGGGCTTCGTCGACGCTGTAACTGAAGTCCTCGTCGATTTCGTCGCCTCGGTAGTAGTTGATGAGGCGGCGAATCTTCGACTCCGTGTTCTGGAGCGCGCGCTTGTTCTGGTGGTCAGTCTGGTTCTCCTGGACGTGGTCGCGCAGGCGAACAGCCTTGGCCATCAGGTTGCGCAGGTCTTCCGGAATGTCCGGCTCTGCGTCGTGCTCGTCGAGGATTTCGGTTACTTTCTTGTCCGTCGCGAGTGTGACGTCAGGAATCGGGGTCCCCTGAACGCCCTCGTCGCGAAGTTTCAGGCCGATTTGGCTCGGGCTGTGGCCTTCCTCGGCCAGTTCGACGACGCGCTCTTCGATTGCGTCGGAATCTACGTCGCTCCACTCCGGTGGGTCGTCTGCCGCTGGCTTGTCCGAACCGGACGAGCCACGGCGGCGTGAGTGCATTCGTGCCATTATTGTGTTGGAACTGCACGAACCGCTGCGTGCGGTCGCGATGGATGCTGTGGCCGTAGTGGCCGACACTCCCACAATCCCAAGCCGCCCAATCAGACGGCGAGTCAGATTTGCGGTCGTGCGTTCCCATTCGTGCCGAACAGCTACCGACGGTTAATCATTTCTGTTTGTCCGCCCGCCGATTCGTGACAACGAACCTTGGTATCTTTCGTGATAATTGGCAAAAACGGTTATTAATGGTCCGAGTGTAGTCTGAGAGAATGAGGGGTAACGACCGTGGAAACGTTTCAAACACGCACGAAAGGAGAATGCGTGCCCAGAGCGAGACACTCGGATTCATTTTGCTATTCTCAATTGTGATTTTAGGGGCGGCGACGGTGCTCGTGTTCGGTGCAGTTGCGGTGTCTGATTCCCAGCAGAGCCTCTCGGGTGACCGTGCCGAGAAGGTGATGACACAGATGGACTCGGAGATATCGATGGTTGCACTGGGTCGGACCAACAGTCAGGAGATGCAGTTCGAGCGCAGCGACCGCGAGCAGTT
>JAQCNR010000387.1 GCA_028274925.1 Halovenus sp. | reverse complement strand
TCACCCGAGAAATGCGAAAGCTCCGCGACGAAGTGCACGACATGCGGCGGTCGCTCGACCGGATTGCCGACGCACTCGAAGACAGCTAACCTGCGGATTTTGCGGCCGTTTTCAAGCAGTCAGATAGTCACTACTCTTCGTACGCGAGGTTCATGACCCACTGCGAGAAGGTGTCGCCCTGCGCGTCGACTTCCTCGTCACCGACAAATGGCGAGAGCATATCGCCGGCCATCAGCAGCGAAAATTCGAGGTCGGCGGCCGTCGGAGAGAGATAGTAGGTGTTGTGGCCGTCGTGGACGGTTTCTTCGCGGTCGATCAGCTCCTTCTCGACCAGCGATTCGACGATTCGGCTCCCCTTCCGGGAGGAGACATCCAGCTCCTTCCAGAAGCTGCTCTGGTGGATGCCGCTAGTCTCGCGGATGAGTTCCAGCCCCCGGTATTCGTCCTCGGAGAGTTCGTTCTCGGCAGTCTGCGTACTCATGTTCTATACACCGTAGGTTGGCCGGATAAATTTGACCTTCGATTGGCCGCGACGAGACAGGGAGGTCCACAGACCGGTCGCAACTGAACGAGTGCAACACTACGGGAGACGGCAGCTCTCAGAATGGGATTTCGGCCGGCTCGAACGCAGTCTCACAGGGTGGGCCGTCGGCGTAGCGATACCGGGTCTCCTCGCCGAAATACAACAGCGAAGAGGACCGCGTTCCGAACTGGTCGCGGTGAATACACACGCCGTAGTCGTGGTCCGCGATTGTCGTCGCAGCGCGGTCGAGCCAGCCCGTTCCGGATTCGCCGGGTTCGGGCCGGAGCGTCGAGCGGAGTCTGTCAGCGTTCTCTGCCTGTTCCTGGCCGTCTTCCTGGCGCTTGGAAGGAATGTCGTAGTGGCCGTCAGCGCCGACGTTGACGATGACGTGGACGCCGGGGTCGAGTGTGCTAATCCGACGGTTGCCATCGTACTCCGCCAGCAACGCGCTCGCAGTATCGGCGACAAGGAGATTGAATCCTTCGTAGGTGCGCTCGTCAAGTTCGCGCTCGACCAGTCGCATCGCGTCGTCGGCAGTCGCCTCGCCGAGTGCGTCTCGGACGAGGAGGCCCCGCGAGCGCTCGCCCTGAACTGCGTCGGGCGTCCAGCGGTTCGTAATCGCCACCAGCACGCCCGCGTCGTTGTATCCAATCCACGTCCCCGCCGCTTCGCGGTCCTGGGGCGCGACCACCTGCCGACCCCACTCGCGGAGCGCGGGCGGTTCAGATGGGCGCGCGAGCAGTTCGTCACGGTTTGCCGCGACGATCAGCGGCGCCTCCTCGAAACACTGCCAGGCGAGGGTGAGTGTACACACGCGATTTCATAGGAGAGCCACGGCTAAAAGACAGTGGGATAGCGCGAAATCAGGTAATCAAGAAATCGTCGGCAGCAGTCAGCGGGGACAGCTATCGGGTGCTGGCTCGCTCACGAGTGCCGTCCTGCGCCGGACCCCGGACAACAGCCCGCCGCCCTCGCGTCGGGGCGAGTCGCTTACCCGAACTGCAACCCCGACAGTCACCAACAGGCTGGCACCGACTACGACGGGAAGTGTGTAGCTGAGCGCGATGATAGCTGCTGCCAGCAGTGCCACTGCGATGTAGGCGCTCGTGACCGATTCGACCGAATCGTGCTGTGAACTGTAGTGTTCGACCATTGTATCTAATCCGAAGGGCTGTGCAGCAATAAGTGTAATCTGAATTAAGTTTCTGTAGTCGTAATTACTGAAATTCGCTTCAGTCGCTTGGCCGAAACTATACAACGATGGCCGCCGCCGTTTGAGGTATGTTTGCGATCTGTCCGGTAGCCGACCTGAGGAATGGACGTGAAGACGGCAGTGCCTGCTCGCTGAGACCACTTGCGACGTCCATGGGGGTGGCTGGATGAAACTCGCCAGTTTCGCTGTCGAGACGCCCGTTGGGACGAAGCGTCGGGTTGGCGTCGTCGACGACGACGAGTTGGTGGATGTAACGACCGCCTACGCTGGAGCACTCGACGCCGAGGGTGAGGCCGACCCCGAAACGATTGCACAGGCCCACGCGCCGCCGAGGATGGTCGAGTTCCTGCAACGCGGGGACCGCGCGATGGCGGCGGCCGAACGTGCCCACGAGTACGCCAGCGAGGCGGACGCCGAAACCGGCCCCAGCGGTGGACAACTCCGCTTCGAGGAGGCCGAGGTGAACCTACTCGCCCCGGTGCCCCGACCCAACTCGCTGCGGGATTTCATGGTGTTCGAGGAGCACGTCAAGAACGCGATGGGTGAGGACCCGCCAGACGTCTGGTACGAGATGCCCGTCTACTACAAGAGCAACGCCGACAGCGTCGTCGGCACCGGCGAGACAATCCAGTGGCCAGCGTACTCCGACCTCATGGATTACGAACTCGAAATTGCTGCCGTCGTCGGCAAGAGAGGGACAGAGATACCGGCCGAGCAAGCAGACGAGTACATCGCGGGCTACACCATCTTCAACGATTTCAGCGCAAGAGACATTCAGGGCCAGGAGATGGAAGCCCGGCTCGGCCCAGCCAAGGGGAAAGATTTCGCGAACGCGTTCGGGCCGTATCTCATCACAGCCGACGCTTTCGACCCGGAATCGGCACAGATGCGCGCCGAAGTTGACGGTGAGACGTGGTCAGAGGGAACACCGGGAGAGATGTATCACTCCTTCGCCGACATCGTCGCGCATGTCTCCCAGAGTGAGACACTGCATCCCGGCGACATTCTCGGCAGTGGAACTGTCGGCGAGGGGTGTGGCCTCGAACTCGGACAGTTCCTCGAATCGGGCAATACTGTTTCACTGCACGTTGACGGTATTGGGACACTCGAAAATACAGTCGAGTGAGTTGCGCCCGATTTTCAGCGTCGATAATTGCAGGACGATCTTTAACCAACTCAGTCCTGAAGTTGGGGTATGGGACAGGTGGAACCCGGTACAGCGTCGAGAGAGGTAGACGAAGAGCAACCGGGCACGCAGTCAAATGCGTACATTTCGCCTTTCGTTGATTTTCTTGTGTTGTTCGTGCTGACAACAGGGGCGGCAGCGACAGTACTCGTCGTCTTATAACCAGCATACTTACATATCTGCGTGCGAATCGCCGAGTGTGTCGGGAAGTACCGGACTTGTCGCAACGGTTGTCGACAACCAGCCAGTGCTGTGGGTCGTTGCAGTGCTGTTCTACGGTTTCGGTGACGCAGTCACGACGCTGCTTGGTTTCCACGGAGACGGAGCGGCCGAGGCAGGGCCCGTCGCCCTGTACGCCCTCCAATACGGCGGTGTGCCCGGATTCCTCGGCGTGAAGCTGTCATTTATTGGGGCCTGTTTCCTTATCTGGTATCTCGTCGGAACTCCGGGACGGGTTGCAATCCCCCTCGCACTGGCTGTCGTCGGCGTGGCCGTGACCGCCTGGAATCTGTTCGTTTTACTCTCCTGATTCCATCTAATAGGTGCGTGTTTTATCGCGGCCCACCGTATTCTACATCGTATGTCACGAAGCTTTACAGTCAACTGTCCAGACGTCGATTCCGGACAGACGTTGCTTGTCGGCCTCGCTGCGCCGGGGATGGCGAGTCTCACCGCCGTCTCACACATTGTCGACAGCGTGGAGTCGACAGAAATCGGCCACATCTCACCGGCCGAACTACCCGCAATCACGCCCTTCGAGGACGGTATCCCTCGCCATCACACCCGCCTGTATGACCTCGATAATACGGATATTGTTGTCCTGTTGAGCGAACTGTTCGTTCCACCGTTTGCCGCACGTCCGTTCGTCGAGCAGGTCACTGAGTGGGCCGCAGACGCTGATATTTCGGATATTACGATGTTCCACCCGGTGCCCTACGAGCATGCACCCGAAGACCATCAGGTGTTTTTTGTGGCGACTGAGTCGTACCGTGAGCAACGGCTGAACGGTGACCTCCAGCCGATGAACGGTGGCATGTTAGACGGCGTCCCTGGCGAATTCCTCAGTAACAGTCTCACCGAAACTGCACCCCCGACTGGGGTATACGTCACTCCTGCGCATCCGCCCGGTCCGGACGTTGACGCCGCCTTGCTCTTTCTCGACGCGCTGGAGTCAGTGTACGACTTCAGCGTCGACCAGACCAGTCTCGAAAATCTCTCCCAGGAAATCAAGACGCATTACGAGACACTCGGCGAGCGGATGGCCGAACTCGAAGCCGCAGAGCAATCTCGCGACGACCGGGAGTTCTACGCGGACCGGATGTATATGTGAGCGGGCGAACAGCGTCACAACTATGAGCCACCTGGACGGAGTGGCCGGTAATGGATTGCTTCGCCGAGGCTGACCCGGTGCTGTCGGTTGCCGGAGGGCAGCGATGATACTGGCCGTCGGGACGGTACTCGTCTTGCTGGCCGGGTTCGTCGGCGGTATCTTCGGGGCCGCGGTTGGTGCGCTCGCCGCACTCGCGCTGTCCGGCCTCGCTATCGTTGTCGGGGAACTCGCACAACTGCTCATCGACGGCCGTGCGGTTGGGCTGGTTGCGACGCTGGGCGTCGACGCTGCGCCACTGACTGCGGGGCCGCTCTCGGCGCTTGGCCTGGGGCCACTGCTGGGCCCACACGTTGCCTTCGCTGGCGGCGTCGGCGCGGCGGCCTACGCGGGTCGGAAGGGAACAGTCGACACAGAATTCCGGTACCATCCGGCAAAACAGATTCGACAACCGCTGTACGACCGACCAAAAGCACTCGCTGTCGGGGGCGTCTTCGGACTACTTGGAGTCGTACTGGCCGCCGTTGGCAGTCTCCTGCCGGTGGATGCGATTGCCTTCGCTGTGGTCGGGTCGGGACTGCTTGCCCGCCTGACTGTTGGTTACCCGGTACTCGGTCGTTTCGATGGCACAAAAATTCTCGATATGTCGCCGTTCGGGGCGGGAGCGTACTGGGGCGACGGCGGCCACGAGACAAGCGAGGGAATCGCGGGCCGCCACGTGGTCGAACCGTGGCAACCCAGCTACTACGAACCGCTCGTCGTCCTCGGAGTGGGCGTCGGTGGCGGAGTCCTCGCAGCGGCAATCGCGCTCGCTTCCGAGAGTGTGTTGCTACCGTTTGGACTCGCACTCGCCAGCCTGTTCGGCGTGGTTGCTGGCATCAGAGTCAGTGAGTACCCGGTTCCGGTCACCCACCACATTGCGCTGCCGGCAGCCATCGGCGCGCTCGCCGTGGGTGGAACGCTCCCGGTCGGGTTGCTGGTCGGAACAGCCTTCGGGGTCGGTGGTGCGATTCTCGGCGAACTCGTCCAGCGAGTGGTGTACGCCCACGGTGACACACACGTCGACCCCGGGTTCGGTGCCTTGCTCGTGGCGAGTCTACTCGTCGCACTACTTGTCTTCGCGGGAGTCTTCGACGCGTCTGCGGTACCGTACCTCTGAACTCGGCACCCTACTGCGTCGCGTCCTCGCGCCACTCGGCGAACGAATCGAGCAGGTCCGTCTCCTCGAAGCGTTCGATGCAGGGCACCTCGTATGGATGTAGTTCGACGACCCGTTCTTTCAGTGAGTCGTACTGGTCGTCTCTCGTTTTCGCTAGCAGGAGGCGTTCCTCGTCGTCGTGAATCTCGCCATCCCAGCGATAGACAGACTGACAGTCGAGAATATTCACGCAGGCAGCCAGGTTCTCTTCGACAAGGTGGCGGGCGATATCCTCGGCGGCGTCAGGCGGCGCGGTGATATACACCGTTGGCATCTCAGGATTCAGGTTCATGGAGTGGCTTGTACTGGCCGTTGATATCCCATTCGTGCAGGCAATGCGGGCGTCCCGGTTCGTTCTGGTCGGCGGCGACGAAGGTTTGTTGCTGGTCGTCCCACCGCTCGACACGTCCGCACCGTTCACATCTTCGGTCCGTCGGGGGCTGAATAACACTCATACTCGACCGGAGGAGACGGAGGGTTATGAATCGTGCTATCTTCTCTCACCCGTTCAGTACCACGTCATCCCGGCGTCGACGTTGATATCCTGTGCGGTAATCTGTCGGCCTGCGTCACTGGCAAGATAGGCGATCATCTCGGCAATACTGTCTGGGTCGATGAACTCCGAGAGCGCGAGGTCGGAGAAAAACTCCTCCTCACGGACGGTTTCGGGCGGGAGGTCACGCTCCTTGGCCTGTGCTTCGATGACGCGGTCGATCCGTGGCCCTTCGACCGGGCCGGGACAGACCGTATTGACCGTAATCTCGTCGTCACCGAGTTCGTGTGCCCACGTTCGACTCATTCCAATCATCGCCATGTTTGCCGCCGCGTACGGCGTCCGGTTGGGGTAGGGACGTTTTCCGCCGATCGAGGAGATATTGACGACCGTTCCGCGGTCGCTCTCACGCAGGTGGGAAACGGCGTGTTTGAGACAGAGAAACGGCCCAGTCACTTTCACGTCCGTCATCTGTGTGAATTCCTCGACATCGATTTCGCCGACCGGCGCGGTCGGTCCTTCGATACCTGCGTTGTTGACGAGAATGTCCACTCCGCCGAACGTCTCGACAGTCTCGGCAATCGAGGCTTCGACAGCAGCCTCGTCAGTCACGTCCGTCTCGACAGCGAGGGTCTGCTCTGGCGCCTCGATTCTGTCGGCTGTCTCGTAGATACCATCCGAACGCGCCGCCAGCGCGACGTTGACGCCGTAGTCGGCAAGTGTGACCGCAATTTCCTCGCCGATACCCTGGCTCGCTCCCGTAACGAATGCTGTCGCTCCCTCGAGTTCGTCCATTAGCCGCCCCTTCACACTGTCGCCTCTTCAGGTTATCTGCTGGCCGCCGGTCACCGGTTCGCGCCGACCAGCCCGCTGTCGGTAATCCGGAACTGCGCAGTCCCGCCAGCCTCCTTGCTGTGGTGTTTCTCCAGTGTCGCCCGGCGGTTGCCACCACGGAAGCGGTCGAGTCGGAGAATCATCGCCGACCAGTGGTCGAGCGTGTGGCCGCCGAGCCCACTCGTCGAGTCGTCGTCTGGGTTCGTGTAGACCTGATTGGTGAACGCCACCGCAAGGTCGTGTTTGCGCGCCAGCGAGAGCAGATGTGTAATCTGGCGGCCAACGGCCCGCAGCGCGTCGCCCTCGTCCTGCTCGGTCCGCTCTAGTCGGTAGAATCCAGTCGCGCTGTCCAGCGCGATGAAATCAACTTGCTCTGCAAACTCTGCGGCGTCCTGCACTGCCTCCTGCTGTTCGGCGAAATTGACAGCCTCAGTGATGATGATTCGGGAGGCAATTGTCTCGACGTCTTCCTCGTATGGTTCGGCGAGTTGTTTGAGACGCTCGACCGGCATCCCTTCGGTATCGATGTAGAGTGCCGAGCCGCCGGCCGCGGCGACCTCGACGGCCGCAGAGAGCACGAGATTACTCTTGCCTGCTGCCGGCGCGCCGTAGATTTGTGTCACTGCGGACCGCTCGAAGCCGCCGCCGAGCAGGTCGTCAATCGGCTCGCATCCGGTCGAAATCGAGTCTGTCACTACCTGAATTTGTGTGACCCACCATCATATAAGGATCAGTCTCGCGTCGACCGTGACTTCTGACGGACGAGTGCAGCCACGTCGTCCCAGAAGCCGTCCTCGTACTTCGTGGCGGCGTCGATTGTCGGCCGCGCGTTCGTCTCGTTGACCACTGCCCTGTCATCGGTAACGAGCAGGTCGACACCGAGCCACGGGATGTCCAGCGCCTCGGCTGCCTGTTCGGCAAGGTCACGCAGTGGCGGTTCCAACGTCACACCAGTTGCCGCTGCGCCACGGTGGACGTTGTGTTTCCACTGTCCGGAGTCCAGTGCTTCGCTGGGGAGACGGCGTTCGACTGCCCCGACAACCTCACCGTCGACGAGCATTACGCGGTAGTCTCGCGCGTCAGGCAGATACTCCTGAACCAGAAAGGACTGGTCGCCAGTCGCCTTGTAGTCGTGGACTAAGTCGAGATAATCACAGATGCCCAGGAAGGAATCGAGGTCGTGCGCCTTTGCAACGCCGATTCCACGGGTCGTCGAGTTTGGTTTGATTACGACCGGCGGGTCGAACTGCTCGAAGGCAGCCTGTAGCGTCGATTCGTTAGTTGGGTCAGAGACGACAACTGACTCCGGGACTGGAACGTCGGCAGTCGAGAGTCGCGCCAGCGTTTCGCCTTTGAATCGCGAGCGGAGAATCTCCTCGCGGCCGTTCACCCACGGGATGTCGAGCAAGCCACTTGCCACACCACCCTCGGCAATCCGGGACGGGAAGACGAAGCCGACATCGAACGGGTCCTCGGCGTCGCCCGGCTGGTAGGCCGACGCTCCCGACCCGAGCGAGACTGACCGTTCGGCTGTCTCAATGTGTACGGGGTCGATTCCCCGCTCTCGAAGCGGCTTTTGCATCCGCTCGTACGTTTCCGCGTTGGTCGCCACGGCGAGACGGAGCATACCATTCTGTTGGACGGCAGGCAATTAGCCTTGCTGATTACGAGTGCAGAGGAAAAACGTATTTATCCCTGGTCCGTCCGACTAGGATAATGACTACGCGGAGCTTACCCCGAATGTCGAGCGGTGTCCCTGGCTTGGACACGCTCTTTCGTGGTGGGTTCGTCCAGGGCCGAATGTATCTCGTCCTCGGCGAGCCCGGAACTGGCAAGACGCTACTGGGGATGTCGTTTCTCGAAGAAGGCATCGACAACGGCGAGGACGTGCTGTTCATCCACGGTGAGGAATCGAAAGAGGATATCCTCGTTAACGGCGCAGCGGTCGGTATCGACCTCTCCGAAGCGACGTTTCTGGACCTCGGCCCGGACTCGGACTTTTTTACAGAAAGCCGCTCGTACGAACTCGTCGACCCGCGAGATATCGAAAGCGAGCGCATCATCGAGCGCATTCGAGAGACTATCGACGAGTTAGACCCGGACCGCATCCTGTTCGACCCGATTACGCAGTTGCAGGCAATCGAACCGAACGAGCACCAGTACCGCAAGCGACTGGTTTCGTTTATGCGCTTCCTGCAGGGAACAGGGTATCACCGTCTTCTCGACACAGACACCGGGGACGAGCACCGACTCGACAATTCGCTCGCTCAGCGACGGTGTCGTCCGTCTCGAACGAAACACGACGGGGCGGCGAATCACCGTCGAGAAACACCGCGGCGTCGGCCAGGAGTCGGGCAGCCACGGCCTCGAAATCCGCGAACAAGGACTGGAAGTGTATCCCGCGCTCACGCCCGACGCCGGCGGCGCGACAGTCGAACCCGAGCAGTTCTCGACGGGCATCGAGGAGTTCGACGCACTGATGCGCGGCGGCGTCGAGCGCGGGACAGTGACAGTGTTCAGCGGGCCGACGGGCGTCGGGAAGGCGACGCTCGCGACGAAACTGCTCGAAGCGGTCACAGGGACCGGCCACACCGCGAGCATGTACCAGTTCGAGGAGTCTGTCGCGACGGTTCGGCACCGGTCGGAGGCGCTGGGTATCGACCTCTCTGCGGCGGGCGACAATCTCCATCTCGAAGATATCGAACCGCTGGCGCTCTCGCCCGAGGAGTTCGCACAACAGGTGCGAGAGGATGTCGACAGCCGAGACACCGACCTCGTCGTCCTCGACGGGACCGACGGCTATCAGCTCTCTCTGCACGGTGCCGAGGGCGACGTTGTCCGCTCACTCCACGCACTGTGTCGGTATCTCATCGCCCGGAACGTAACGGTCGTTCTCCTCGACCAGAGCGACCAGGCCGACGGCGCGACAGACCCGACAGACGAGAACTTCAGCTACCTCGCCGACAACATCGTCGTGTTAAATTACATCGAGCGGGATGGTCGGAAAGAGCGAATCGCGAGCGTCCTGAAAAAGCGCATCGGCAACCACGAGGAGACGGTTCGACCGTACAGTTTCGGAGCTGACGGCATCGAGATGCGCGCGCCAGAGACCGCAGTCGAGAACTTCCTGACTGGCTCGCCGACCTATAGCGAGGGGCTGGAGAGGCAGGACGACGGATGAGCACGGTCCAGGTCCTCGTCGAGAACGCCGGCGAACGCGAGGCCGTCGTTGCGCTGTTAGAGAATTACTACGATGTCCGGACCGGAGAGTCCGTCGAGCAGGCCGACCTCTATCTCATCGACGACCACTCCGTGCCGGCCCACCGCGAGGCACTGCGCGAACAGAAGCGCGCGGCAGGAGCCGTGTTCTGTCCGGTCGTGCTCGTTCGCCGCGAGCGGACGCGAATCGACGAGCAGGCGCTGCCGGGTCAGGGACAGTCCGCGTCAGGCGTCATCGACGAGGTGATTACGGCACCGCTGGATTACGAAACGGTCGTCTGGCAGCTGGATAACCTGCTCACGCGACGCGATACGACGAGAAATCTCGTCGAGAAAAACGAGCGGTTACAACGGCGCGAACGAGAGTTACAGCGCTACCAGACCTTCGTGGAGCGGTCGAGTGATATCATCACCGTCCTCGACGAGTCCGGCGTCGTGCAGTACCAGAGTCCAGCAATCGAGCGTGTGCTCGGGTACGAGCAAGACGAACTTATCGGCGAGAATGCCTTCGCGTTGTTCCACCCCGAGGACCGGCCCGAACTGGAGGAAACCTACGCAGAACTGATCGCCGACCCGGGGCGGACCGTCGCGAGCGAGGGTCGGATGCAGCGTGCCGACGGAGAGTACTGCTGGCTGTCGGTGACGGCGACCAACCACTTCGACAGCGGCGTCATCGACGGTATCGTCGTCAATAGCCACGACATCTCCGACCGGAAGCGCGAACAGCAGCGCCGCGAGCGTACCGTCGAGCGGATGACCGACGCGATTCTCGCCCTCAACGAGAACTGGCGGTTCATCGAAATCAACGACCAGGCCGAGCGGATTCTCGGCATCGAGTCCGCAGAAGTACTCGGGAAATCCATCTGGAACATTTTCCCGTCGGCCGTCGACACGCGGTTCTACGACGCGTACACGACGGCGATGGACGAGCGCGAACCTATCGCCTTCGAGGAACGGTTCGATGAGATGGACACGTGGTTCGAGGTGAACGCCTATCCCGAACCGCACGGCGGCATCTCGATTTACTTCCGGGACATCACCGACCGCAAGGCCCGCGAACACCGCATCGAGCAGTTGAACCGCGAGTTCGAGACTGTCTTCGAGAACGTCCGCGATGGCCTCTTTCTGTTCGACCGGACGCCCGAGGGGACGCTGACCTTCGGGCGGTCGAACACCATCGCAGGACAACTGCTCTCCGAGGAGGTTCTCACTCCGGGCGAGGAACTCGACGGCCGAATCGACTCGGTACTGCTCGACCGAACCAGAGAGTGTCTCGAACAGGAGCGAACCGTCGGCATCGAACACCGCGTGACCACCGGCGGCGACGAATCGGTGTTCGACGTGGTGTTGTCGCCGGTCATCGTCGAGGGTACCGTCGAAATGGTCGTCGGGTCGGCCCGAGATGTCACCGAACGCAAGCAGTACGAGCAGCGACTCGAGTCCCAGCGTGACGACCTGCGACTGCTCAACCAGATGGTCCGTCACGACATCCGCAACGACCTGCAGGTCATCCAGACCCACGGCGAACTGCTGGCCACGGAGGTTCCCGAGGAGTTGCGCTCGTCGGCCGACAGTGTCGTCGCCAGTGCCGAGAACGCGATGTCACTCACTGAGGAGGCCCGCGACCTGGCAACAGTGATGCTCAGGTCTGGCGACACACAGGAACCGACCTCGCTGTCGACAACGCTCAGGACACAGGTCCAGCAGGCGGCCGACAGCCACGACCACGCGACCATCGAAATCGACGGAACGATTCCGAGTTGTGAGGTCAGCGCCGACGATATGCTCGGCTCGGTGTTCGACAATCTTCTACAAAACAGCGTCGTCCACAACGACAGCCCGGAGCCACGAACGGTCGTCTCCGCGAGCATCGACGGCGAGGACGCGGTGGTTCGAGTTGCTGACAACGGACCGGGCATCGACGACGACCAGCGGGAGGCGATTTTCGAGAAAGAACAGCAGGGCGAGGCCAGCGATGGGACCGGCATCGGCCTCTATCTCGTGCGGACGCTTATCGAGGGATACGGTGGAGCCGTCGATGTCGAAGAATCAGCCGAGGGTGGCGCAGCCTTGGTTGTCCGACTCCCACTGGCGGCCTGAACTCAGGCGGCGTCGGCCGTGACGAGGGCGTAGCCCAGGACACCCGCTTCGACGAGGCGGTCGATATCTGCGGAAGCCGAGAAACGGTCGAGTTGGGTGTCGGAAACGACACCGAACACGCTGAGCAGGCGGCCAGCTGGGTGCGCAATGCGGGCGAAACTTCGGCGGCGCTCGGTGCAGCGCTTGATTCCATCCGTGAGGTCTCTGCGCAGGACGTTCTCGAAGCCCGTTTCATCGAGCGTCTGCTCGAACTGTTCGAGGACGCTAATCCGGAGGCCAAGTCCGTCCTCGATATTGTCGAGACGCTCGCGCTGGTCGGCGGTGAGGTCCTCTCGGTCGACCGAGAGAAACAGGTCAGTGAACGCGACGCGACCATCGTCGACAAGCGTGCGCCGCGCGGCGGTCAGCGCGCGGGCAGGGTCGGGCGAGTGTGAGAGCGCTTCCAGTCCCCAGACAACGTCCATCGAGTCGTCGTCGATGGTATCGAGGTCCTGAAAGTCGTCGTAGTTGAACGTCGTCAGGTCAGAGACGCCGTGTTCGGCAGCGTTCTCTCGTGCGAGTTCGAGTTGGCTCTCACTGATGTTGACGCCCACAACTGTTGCGCCGTGGGCGCGGGCATTCCAGACAGAATCCTCGCCAGCGCCACAGCCGATGTTGAGCACGCGGTCTGAACTGTCGATGCGCGCCGCTTCGGAAAGCACACGCATCGTGTTCATCGCGGCCGATCCGGGCTCATCGTGGTCCTCGTCGTAGTATTCCAGATGGAGGCTCCGGTGGCCACGATAGGACCACTCCGTCTGGTAGGTCTTCAGCAGTTCGTCGTAGATGGCTGCGACCTCGTCAGTATCGAGGTCCGAGTTACTCATTGGCGTTCGTAGGGGCGATTCGGACCTAAGGGTTGGTATTCAGCCTGACGCCAATCCCGGAACGTACAAGTTTGCCTACCCCTGACCCAGACCCAATGATAGCACCAACCCGACGTGAACTGCTTGCGGCGACTGGTGCCACCGTCGCAGCGTCACTGTCGGGCTGTCTCGACGCAGTTGGAAACTATCTCGGTGGCGACAAAGAGGGTGACCTCGTCGTGGCTCTCACCAACATCCGGCGGCCGACGGCCGACGGAAGTGGCCCCGGCACGCCTGATGACATCGTTGCACGAATCGATATCGAAAACCGCATGCCAGAGAGTGTCTCGGGGCGGCTGGAGATGGAACTCAGGTACGTTCCGAACGGTGAGACTGAACGACGCTGGACGCTGACCGACGAACTCGAATACGAGCGCGGGATTTCGCCACAACCGCTCTACGTCTTCGAGTCAGCCTACCAGCCGGGAAGTCAGGTGCCAGATGATTACGAACTCGACGCCGAGATTGTCGACGTAGAAGTCCTTGAGTCCTGAGATTCGTGGTACTGAGACGGGGTTCGACAGCCTCAACGGAGAGCACCCGTTTTATTTTCTCACCGCTTGACCGTGGAGTATGGCAACGCATGGACTCGGACTCTCCGTGGTCGTATTCGCCGTAAGTCTACTCATTGGCGGGCTGGCAATTCACATCGGAGCGAAGTTTGCATTCGCCTCCAGAGACTACAGCGACGCAGTCGTTACGGCACTGCTTGGCGCGGTGGCGTGGGCGCTCGTCGACATCGTCCTCGCAAGTGTGGGCATCGGCGGCCTGTTCGCCTCGATTGCCGGGCTGCTCGTCTGGATTTCCGTTGTCCGGTGGCAGTACGGCGTCGGCTGGCTGCGAGCAAGCATCGTCGGCGTAATCGCGTGGTTCTCGGCGCTGTTCGTGCTTGGATTGCTCACCCTAGTCGGCGTCGGCAGTCTCGAAGCACTTGGCGTGCCGGGAGCCTGAGTTAGCCCCGACAGTTTTTGTCACGCCGGTCAAAGAAGGTATATGATTACTGGCTCGGAGATGGCGGTCATCGACGCGAATGCGGCCGCACTCGGAATCCCCCGCAAACAGTTGATGGAATCGAGCGGGAACGCCATCGCCCGCGTTGCCCGTGACCTCCTCGACCCGGGGGCAACAGTCACAATTGTCGCCGGCCGCGGCAACAACGGCGGCGACGCCTTCGTGGCCGCACGCTTCTTAGAAGGCTACGACCTCTCCGTGCAGTTGCTCGGCCGCCCCGAATCTATCGGCACCGAGATTGCCCGGGAGAACTGGGACGCGCTCGGCAACTGCGAGTTCGAACGCGAGCAGATTCGCGACTCAACGGCGGTCGACCTTGACGACCCCGACCTCGTTATCGACGCAATGCTGGGCACCGGAGTCACCGGAGCGTTGCGAGAACCCGTTGCCACCGCGGCCACAGCCATCAACGATAGTTCGGCGACGGTACTGTCCGTCGATGTGCCCTCGGGATTCGACAGCGAGACCGGAACAGTTCCCGAGGGAGCCGTCGACCCCGACCACGTCGTGACCTTCCACGACACAAAGCCCGGTCTCGGCAAATTGGACGTGCCGGTGACTGTGGCCGACATCGGTATTCCCGAGGCGGCGGAGATGTTCGTCGAACGCGGTGACCTGCTTCGACTCTCTCGGGACCCCCAGAGCCACAAGGGCGACCACGGCGAGGTGCTGGTCATCGGCGGCGGGCCGTACGTCGGCGCGCCAGCACTGTCCGGACAGGCGGCGCTCCGGGCGGGGGCTGACCTCGTCCGAGTCGCCTGCCCGACAGCAGTCGCCCACGAGGTACAGGGCTACAGCGAGGACCTGATTGTCCGACCGCTAGAAGGACGACAGCTCGAACCCGGCCACGTCGGACAGGTGATGGAATTCGCCGCCGGACACGATACGCTGGTCATCGGTCCCGGACTCGGAGACGACGAGTCGACACTCGAAGCCGCAGAGGCGATACTTACTGCCTTCAACGGCACCGCAATTGTCGACGCAGACGCGCTGCAGTTGGTGCCCGACATCGACACCGACGCGACGCTCATCTGCACGCCACACCAGGGCGAACTGGCGAAGATGGGCGGACCGAGAGCCGAGGACTGGCGCGAGCGACACGACGCTGTCAAGGAATTTGCCGCCGAACTCGGACACACGCTGTTGGTGAAAGGGCACTACGACGTTGTCTCCAACGGCGAGCGGACACGGGTGAGCCGAACCGGCAACCCCGGCATGACCGTCGGCGGGACTGGTGACGTGCTGGCGGGCGTTACAGGCGCGCTCGCTACCCAGCACGAACCGATTCACGCCGCTGGCCTTGGTGCCTACGTCGCCGGGCGAGCGGGCGACATTGTCGCCGAGGAGCGCGGGGATGGACTGCTTGCGAGTGACCTGCTGTCGGCGATTCCAACGGCGATGCGGTACGACGAGTGATAGCCAGAGTAGAGCGTCGTGGGACTATCTCCGAGGAGGTGTTTTCCGTGGACCTGGTTGAACACAGGTGTAGCTGTGCGTAGTGGCTGCTATCATACTCGGTCGCACAACAGTCCCAACGGACTCCGCTCTCAGGCTGGATTCGTGGTTTCAACAGGGACTGTCGCAGTAAACCCAGCAGAGGCAGGCCCTAGACGACTTCCACTTGGATGCTGAATCCGACCGTAACTGTTGCCTCGGTTACCTTCGAGAAAACGAGTACGTACTCCCCAGTAGAGACCTCTGCCTCGCCAGTGCCACTTGTAGCATTGCTAAAAGTAATCCCAGGAATGGAGTTTTGCGCCTGGAGGTCACGTAATTCCGAACTGGACTCCGCTTTCGACTTGATCTCTTCAAGGGTGTCCCGTTGGAGCAGGAATACATCCAGCCCGTCGCCCTCGACCACCTCGAACGGGATTCGTAACAGCCGGGTTGGGTCCTGTTCGGTCTCGTCGCCTCTGAGAGTAATCGGGTTCTCCTTCTGTGGTGTTCCCTCTGGAAGTGTCACACTCTGTGGGTATCCTGAATCATCCTCCTCTGAGGACTCTTCCGACGAAGAGTCTGTCTGCTCTGATGAGTCGTCCGACGACGAGTCCGTCTGTCCGGACTCACTTTCTCGGCCTGCTTCGAGACTCCCCAGCGACAGCAGCGTCATAGCGCGACCGCGCCGAATCCACGACTGTACCGCTGAGCCGTGTGTCCCCTCTTCACCCCCGACGGGCGTCCGGGCGGACGCCATGCCAACGACGACATTCCCGTCTTGTTCAGCTCGTGCGACGTGGAGGACGACCCCGACCCGACCGGTGTCGCCTTCGACGATTCCTGCGAAACTCCGGAACTCGACGCTTCCGGTATCTTCTGTCTGGTTGACGGCCCAGTTCGTGCTCGGAATCCACTGCGAGCCCGGAATCCATTGTGACCCAGGAATCCATTGTGACCCAGGAATCCATTGTGACCCAGGAATCCACTGCGAGCCCGGTATCAGATTTCCACGGCTGAACGCCACCGGCTCTTCGTCTGTGACGAGTGTTTCGAGGTTCTCGCTGGCGAACGGGTTGCTGTCCATCGCGGGCATCGACGCGACTCCGAACCGGTAGGTGCTGAGCTTGAGGGGTGCCGGTGCGGCGACTGCCGGAAGAGCTGTTTGTTCGGGACCGATGCCTGGAATCCACTGTGAGCCCGGGATTGCGAGGACCGTATTCTCGACAGCAATCTCTTCACCCTCCTTGAGCCGTCTGCCGGGCAACTCCTCGGCTGGAAGTCCGAAGACGTCCACTGGAGACTGCTCGCCCAGCACGACCAGCAACTGGCCATCCGTGACACTCCCGTCGCTCACCTCCCCACCCGGAAGCCATCGGCCGACCGGGTTCGTCAGTTGGACATCGTCTATCTCGACAGCCACCTCTGAGGTGTCGAACGGACCGTCAGAACTGGGCGACGGGGCGTCCCCCTCGGCGAAGAAGTCGCCCGAGGTATCGAAAAACTCTGCTGTCGGCATCACCAGAGAGCCCGGAGTCGACCCATCCCCCGAGAGTGGCTGGACCGTCTCGTCCGCTTCGGAATCAGCGTCGGCCGGTCCCCAGTCGAAAGACAAGGACATCGACACACCCCCCTCGCTCCCACGTGCGCCCTCGGGGACGACGAGGCTCGTTTGCTCCTCATTGAGGAGGACCTCCCGGTCGAAGCCTTCGACAGAGAGCCCTTCCACATCGAGGCTGCTCGCGTTGACGACAGCAGCCCCGTCGCTGATTCGTCCGCCGTTGGCCTGCTCGATGTAGCGGCCAGCCGGCGTTCGCATGGGGCCGTGTCTGTCGGGCATCTACTCACCCCCCATGCCGACAGCGCGACTGTAGCTTGCGTACTCGACGGTAACATCTTGCTCGCCGAAGGAGAGTGTCTCTGTCCCTTGGTCGACCGCTGCGAGGAGAAGTTGCTCACCGGCTTCGGCTGAGACCCTGACCGGATTCGAAGGAGCTTCGTTGCCTGGTTCCGATTGTGTGTCGTCGGAACCAGTATCATCCTCTGTGTCCGCCGAGGGCTCGTCCGAGCTAGTGCCGTCGTCACCGGAATCGCCGGTCGAATCGTTACCGGAGCAGCCAGCCAGCCCGATAGCAGCCGCGCTTCCCGTCGTAATTAAAAAGCGACGACGAGATGACGCTCTGTTTTTGTTCTCGTACGTATTCATGTTTATGTACTCAAAATTGGTTATCACTTATTTAAAATTAATCACCAGTATAAAACGGATATTACTAAAAGGGTGGTACAACCAGCCTGTTATCAGGTCTGTCCGACCTATGTACTGAGGCGCTAAGCGAGGTATCGTACGAGTGCCCGAACCGCTCGCTGGACTCATAAACGTACTCTACCGAATCGGTCCGACGGGCTTAATCGGCCCAAGACCAACTAGAAGACGATGAACGAGGGCGGCGTGAGCGCGCTGGACGACGACGCGGCGGCCTTTAGCCTGCTCGGTACTGAACTCCGGGCGGCACTCTCCGAGCGAGGCTTCGAGACGCCGACGAAGCCACAGCGCCGGGCACTGCCGCCACTAATCGACGGCGAGAATGTCGTCGTCGTCGCGCCGACGGGCAGCGGGAAGACAGAGACGGCGATGTTGCCGGTCTTCGACGAAATCGTCGGCGAGGACACCTTCGGCATTAGCGCGCTGTACATCACGCCGCTGCGGGCGTTGAACCGTGATATGGAAGAACGTCTGGAGTGGTGGGGTCAGACGCTCGACATCGATATCGACATCCGCCACGGCGACACCACCGACTATCAGCGCCAGAAGCAGGCCAACGACCCGCCGGACGTGCTCGTGACGACGCCGGAAACCTTGCAGGCGATGTTCACCGGCGAGAAACTGAAGCGAGCGCTCGAAGACGTCGAGCACGTCATTATCGACGAAATTCACGAACTCGCCGTCTCGAAACGTGGCGCACAGCTGTCGATTGGGCTGGAGCACCTGCGTGAACTCGCCGGCCCAATGCAGCGAATCGGCCTCTCGGCGACAGTTGAGGACCCGGACGAAATCGGGAAACTGCTGACGGGCAACCGGAGCTACACCGTTGCCGGCGTGGATATCGGCAGCGAACTCGACATCGACGTGCGGTGTCCGACACCGACAGAGCAGGACGAACAGATCGCCAGCGAACTCGTCACTGACCCCGAAATTGCGAGCCACGTCAGAGTCATCGACGAACTCGTCGGCGAGAACGAGGCGACACTGGTATTCGTCAACACGCGACAGACCGCGGAGGCGATTGGCTCACGGCTCAAGGAATACGGCAGCGACATCGGGATTCACCACGGCTCACTCGCCAAGGAGAGCCGGATTGAGATTGAATCGCAGTTCAAAAACGGCGAGATTGATGGGCTGATGTGTACCTCTTCGATGGAACTCGGCATCGACGTCGGTCACGTGGACCACGTCGTCCAGTACAACAGTCCGCGACAGGTGACTCGATTGCTCCAGCGAATCGGCCGCGCAGACCACCGCGAGGACGCAATTTCCAGCGGGACAATCATCGCGAGCCA
>JAQCNR010000379.1 GCA_028274925.1 Halovenus sp. | reverse complement strand
GACACGGTCTGCGAGGTCTTTTGGAATCGAAACCGTCGTGTACTCTGTCATACCTTCCGAGAGGTGAGACGGCCTCAAAGGCGTTGTGCTCTTCCAAAAAGACACAATTAACCGCTCTCGCATAGTTGAGGATTGTAGTGATTGGACCGCTGTTCGTAATTGGAATTCTCGTTGCAGTGTTCGTCGGATACAATATTGGGGGGTCGACAACTGGCCCCGCGTTCGGCCCCGCCGTCGGTGCTGATGTTATCTCGAAAGCCGGCGCTGCGGCACTGTTTTCGGTGGCCTTTGCTATCGGTGCCGTGACGCTTGGCCCAGAGGTTATCGACACTCTCTCTGACGGCATTATCGACGGAGAGGGCGTGTTCACTCTTCGGACCGGCGTCGCGGTCCTGTTTTTCATCGGACTGGCACTGTTTGTCGGCAACCTCTTTGGTGTTCCTGCCTCGACGTCGATGACGACAGTCGGTGCAATCGCCGCACTGGCACAGGCTGCCGGTGCGCTCGACTGGGCAGTGCTTGGCGAGATTGTCGTCTGGTGGATTGTTGCCCCGATCATCGGCTTCTGGGTGTCGGGAGTCATCGGGCGGTATCTCTACCCCACACTCAACCAGATGGTTGCCATCGACGCCAGCGAGGGACCGGTCGTCGAACTCGATAACTCGGGGACGATACCTCGTCCCGTCCGGGGACCCGGCACGACACGGCGGGAACTGACCGGCGTGACCGTCGTCGTCGCTATCGGCTGTCTGATGGCTTTCGCGTCTGGCACATCGAACGTCGCGAACGCAGTCGCTCCGCTGGTCGGTAGCGGCACCCTCGACGTTGGCGCAGCGGTATTGCTCGGCTCGGGAGCCGTTGCGCTCGGGTCGTTCACAATTGCTCGGCGAACGCTCGACACGATGGGCAGCGACATCACGGCCCTGCCGCTGACAGCAGCAATCATCGTCGCCTCAGTGTCGTCGTTCCTGACGGTCGGTCTCTCGGCAATCGGCATCCCCGCGAGTTTCGTCATCATCGCGACGATGAGTATTATTGGACTTGGCTGGGGCCGGGCGACGCGGACGACAACCGCTGTCGGCGGCGTGCGGGGCGAGGAGTCGACCACCGTCTCCGTCGGGTCGCTGGCCGGCGACGAGGAAGGAGAGGAGCTCCCAGAGATCGGTGAAGAGGAGCCAGAAGATATCCCCGCAGCGAGTGAACTGTTCAACCCCTCGACGACAGCGCGGGTAGTCATCATGCAAAACGTCGTGCCGCTCATCTCGACGGCCGGCGCCTACCTCACTTTCAGGTTCGTGCCGATTTTTGGATTATAATTTTGCCTCGAAGGCCTCGATAATTGCTTCTGGAAGCTCTTCTGTCGGGTAGACACCGTCGACAGCACCCGTCTCGAGTGCATTCTCGGGCATCGACGCGATACTGGCAGTGTCTGGGTCCTGGGCGAGCACCGTCGCGCCAGCGTCGGCGAGTGCCTCCACCCCGACTGCACCGTCGTAGCCCATCCCGGAAAGAACAACGCCAACGACTGGTCCAGAGACTGTCTCAACGGCAGACTGGAGCGTGACGTCTGCCGCCGGACGGACGCTGTGGACCGGGTCGTCGTCGGTGAGGGACACGACGAGGTCGTCACCGAGTTCACGGTCAATTTCGAGGTGGTGGTCCCCGCGGGCAATCACCGCCTCGTTGGGACTCACTCGGTCGCCGTCACTCGCTTCCCGGACAGCGAGTGCCGACACCTCGTCGAGTCGGTTGGCGAAGCGGCCGGTAAACTGTTCGGGCATATGCTGGACGATAACGACTCTGAGGTCCGCAGTCGCGGGAAGTGCACCGACGACAGTATGGATTTCTGAGGGGCCACCCGTCGACGCTGCGACGAACAGCGTCGGCGGCGTGTCCAGTT
>JAQCNR010000357.1 GCA_028274925.1 Halovenus sp. | reverse complement strand
TCACCCTTTGTGAGGTTGACCTGCATGCCTTGCGCACCGCGGACAACCTCGTTCGCCGGTGCCTTGTGGACGCCGTTCTCCTGGTCACTTCGAGCGAAGATTCCGGCGATATGACCACCGGGCGGGACGAGTTCGGTCGTCCCCGTGTTGGGGTCGACGACTTCGATCCAGGGGTAGTAGTAGCCCGCGTACGTCGAGTCGACGGGCGTCTCCATGTCCTGTACCGGACCTGGGTTCTGTGGCGCCTGCAGCAGTGCGAAGCGCTCACCCATGTTCTCACAGTGGGCGACGATAGCGTCGGTCAGGCCGGGAACGTCGTTTTCATCGGGCGCACAGACGATGGAGATGTCGTCGATTTCCTTGAACGCGTTCAGACCAGTCCGGTTACCGGGGGTCGCGTTGCCCTGGTAATCTGCGAGTACCGGGCCGGCTGAGCCGCCGTCAGTAACCGGCTCGTCGCCGTCTCGGACCTTCTTGAGTTCCTCTTTGAGCTCGGCCTTCTTTTGTGACGTGCTGATGTCGAGGGGCTTCGCGATGTCTTTCATCTCGGCTTTGGTCATATCATCCAGCTCGTCGTCGTCTGGAATGTCGACCGGGATGTCGCTGTCGTCCGCGGTGGCTGACGGCGAGTCACCGCTCGCAGCGGCCGCACCCGAGCCGCCGTCGGTCAGGGTGTCACCATTTTTCAGGTCAAGCCAGACTGTCTGGTTTTCCGGACGCCCATCGCCCTCGCGCTGGACTTCGATGAAGTTCGAGGAGCCTTCAATTTTCTTTTCGTAGTACTGCATTGAGCCCTGCTCGGCGTTGAGCTCGTCGTACCGTTCCTCTTGGTCAGGTTGGGGGTCCGGCGAGCTGGACCCTGGGTCGTTGACATCGTCCCGGTCGCCAGACCAGTATCGGACGAGGAGATTGAACACCGTGTTGTCTTCGCTGGACATCGGGGCATCAGTTACTGTGACGGAGATCGAGTCGGCCCAATCACCTGGACCGACAGCTTCGACCGAGAGCACGTCGTCGCCATCCCCGTCGGTTAGAGTCGCCGTCGCGACTTCGCCTTGGTCCTGGTCTGTGACCCGGGCGATGAACGCTCGACTCCCACCGTTTTTGAAGTAGCCACGAACCGCAGGAGCGAGGAACGAGTCATCTATCTTGCCACCGTATTTCCGTTTGAAGTCGTTGAAATCAGTGACCAGCTGGGGCTTCAGCTTCCCGCGCTCCGTCTGGCCGAGGAACCCAACAGTGCTCGTGCTGACTGCTTCAACTGATTTCGAACCACTTTCTGTTTCTTCAACATAAACGCCTGGTGAAAGGTACTCTGGCATTGTCTGTAACCTTGTGTATTGCTACAATCGCTGGTTTAGGGATGTATATAAAATTGTTACCCCTACACTTGTAGGATTGAGACTCGTTCTCATGAAATGAATAGTTTGTTCAAAGCCAAAGGAACCAGAAAGAACTGAGCGTGGCGACGGGTTTGACAGACCAGGTTCGTTCGTCCGACACTTTCATATCACTAGCCTGTGCGTAACCGATAGTCACCGGGCCCGCGGTCGACTGTGGCGGGCTTGCCGTTCCATTAAGAAAAACTATGGCAAAATACAATGCAATTGCACAGGTAAGTAACGCTCTCATCGAGCTATTACAGACAGCGATGACTGGCCGCGAAGATGTCATCTCTCTCGACCGGAATGAAATCGTGCTCAGTTCGCCGGACAACGTGGGGTCAAACGCGGACACGCGGCTGTCACTGTACCTCTACAACATTGAGCGCAGCAAGCATCAGGAGGCAGCGACGATCACGGAAAGCAACACACGACAGGCGCCGTCGCTGGCACTGAACCTCCACTATCTGTTGACCGCGTACCCGTCCACGTCGGGCGGGAATGAAACTACCAACATGCAGGATCAACACAACGCACTCGGGCTGGCCATGCAGGTGCTTCACGACAATTCAGTGTTGACCGACGAGCATCTCGACAAGTCATTCGAGACGGATACACATCTGACAATTTCGATGAAAGCCGACTCTGAGGGGTCGGTTTCACGTATTTGGAACTCGTTCCAGAACGTCCCCCGCTATCCCTCTGTGATCTACGAAGTCGGACCGGTACGAATCGACTCACGTCGCGAAGAGCCGGTACACCGTGTCAGAGAGAAGACAGTCAAGTCCGAACAGAAGGATATCTGAGAAACCACGGTTCGTCTGATCGGTTTTGGATACCAGCGACGACTGCCAGCTGTAATATCCCAACATTAATGTAATAATATGAGTATAGAAGGAACGAAAGAATGGCGGACACAGGATTACAAACAGAGTTTACGTTCACGCTCCCGAAAGGGTATGTAGACAGCGAGGGGAACGTACACAAAGAGGGACGTATGCGGCTGGCAACTGCTGCCGACGAGATTCAGCCGCTCAACGACCCGCGTGTACAGGAAAACTCGTCGTATCTAACGATAGTGCTACTCTCGCGAGTTGTCACCGAACTCGGCTCACTCACTGAGGTGTCACCTGAGGTCATCGAATCACTGTTTGTCACCGACTTGGCGCACCTTCAGGCGATGTACGAGCGTGTCAATAACGGGGGCACCGACTTCGTCGATGTCATGGACGGGCCGGCCGGTACAGAGGATACCGGTGGTGATCTTGACGGTCCCGTGTCACCGACGGAGGAAGGAGAGGCGATGGATGTGCCGGCCGAAACGAGTGAGCAGGGCCCGGGGGGCGAGTCGGGAAACAGTTCGGAGACCTAGACCTGTACCCGACCGACCAGTTGTATGAAGAAGCCGCGTTTATCGCGTACTATTTCAACTGGTCCCACGATGATGTCCTCTCGTTACCCCACTGGGAACGGAAACGATGGTGCGAAGAAATCAGTAGAATCAACGAAACGGTCAACGAGGACGGAGCGGGAGTCGGACAGCCGTCGATGGACCCGTCGATGGATGACGTGCCAGTTCTGGACCTTGACGAGGACGAGAACCCCTTCGAATGACGAACAAGACAGATGAGTAATCCAGTAACCTTCAAGAAAGAAAACTCGAGCGATGAGCCGTATAACAACTTCGTCTACAAAGTCGATATCAACAACGTCACCATCGGTGGCTTCACCGACGTGACCGGTCTGTCGGTAAGGTCTGACGTACTGGAGTATCGGGAAGGCGGCTCACACGACGTGACACACGTCTTCCAAAACGACCTATCCTACACCAATGCCACGCTCCGACGTGGCATGACGAAACACGACGATTTCATCAAGTGGATTCGGAACGCCGTCTCGGCCAACCGAGAGGCGGCCAGGTACGACATCATGATTACGATGATGGACCGCCAGGAAAACTCGACTTGGGGATGGAAACTCATCAACGCGTATCCGGTCCGTTGGGACGGGCCGAGCATGATGGCCGGCGGGGACGGCTTCGCGATGGAAACGCTCGAAGTGACATACGAAGAGCTGGATTTTATCAAACACTGAGCCACTCTGCTGTCTATCCTTCCGCCGACATCTCAGACTTCAAAGGGGTACTGCGAGGCGTTGTGAATTTTGGTCCGCCTATCCCGTGCCGCTGCAAGTCGCGTTCGAAACGCCTGCTCTGTTAGCTCGTCGTACGTCTCCCGACGATACTGATTGATGGCGCGTATCGAGTCGCGGACGGACATGTCGAACCACCCATGAGTGACGATGACTTCCGCCTCCTCGGGTGCGTACGGTGTTCGCTCGACAAGCTCGTCGATGAATCCACCAAGAGTCCGCTCTTCGAAACCGTCCCGAATCTGTGTCGCGTAGTGGTCGTCGATAGCCGTGAGATCCAATCGCTCACTGTGCTGTACGTTCGACTGCACCGGCGACGGGGTGATATGCTCTCTGGCTACCGTTCCAAACGCGACAGATGCGAGAGTCTCTCTGTCCATCTCCGCCTCCAGTCGAGCATACAATCGGTCCCGGTTCCCGGCCGTCGGCTCTGTGTAATATAGTATCATCGGCTGAGTAGGTTGTGTGGGAGTCTGGCCGATGATGCGGCCGTTCGTTCAGACATTGATAACCTCCGTGAGTCTCCTATCGAGGCGGTCCAATGTGTCGTTGATCGTCTCTTCGGACATCCTGGGATGGGGACTCAGGGCTGTCAAATCAATAGTCATGTCAAATCGAGTCGATCGCGGCACAGCTGTTCCACCATCGGCTAATTCGGTCGGCTGCTCGTCGGCGGTAACCTCGCCGTGTAGCGTCACTTTAATCTGGTGGTCGTAAGATATCTGTTCCCAACGGTCCTTGATAGTCAGCCAGATGAGGCCTGCGAGGCCCGTAGCGACGAGACCACCGGTAACTGCTGCCGGCGACTGGTTCAGTGCGCCACCGACGACAGCAATTACCCCAACGACGCCGAACACTGCGGTGACACCGTCCAAGAATTTTCTCTCACGAGTGCGATATTCGGACTCGTGAGTCCCTTCCAGCACGATTTCGCCGTCAATCTCTCCGAACTCACGGGGATTTTCTTTACTCACGTTGACAGTATCCTGTACCGTCTCGAACGCGAGGTCCCGACAGGCGTTCCTGATGAGTTGTACAAGTCGCCCCGGCTCCCGTGTGTCCACCTCGTATGTCGGTTCCCGGCCTATCTGTTCGTAGCCACCCATTTTGTTACTCATATCCGTCGTCCACAAACTATTTATTTTTTATTCACGGCCGATATGGAAAAACACCACCGGTGTCGGGCGGCCACACCGTCGGTCCGTACACAGCACTCGAATCACGAGGGGCTAGTTCATACTTACAAGAAATATATTTTATATCTAATAGAAAAAAATAATAATGAGTATGCGTAGTGATATCATAACCGAGGTACTGTGGCCAGTCTGCGACGGTCACTAGGGGCCGTAATC
>JAQCNR010000354.1 GCA_028274925.1 Halovenus sp. | reverse complement strand
ATCCTGTTGGGGCCACTGTCGAGTCTATTCGGGCTCATAATTATTGTTCTCATCATCCTCTGGTGGTTCGACTACGTGTAATCGACGGGCTTTTTGTCACTTTTGCCGTCTACTAGCGCGTGTACAGTTTGAACGTTTCCGTACCAACCCGTGTCGCGAGCGCTGCCAGCGAGGTTGCTCGGGAACTGCCACAGGCCCGGATTCGCAACCGCGGTGAGCACACGCTGGGTGTCAAACGACTCGCCAGCGACCAAGGTGCGCAGTACAGCCGAATCGAGGCCCGAACCCGCGAACTGCTGGCCGGCCAGCCACCCTTCGGGGCACAGATCAGCGAGATTGGCGTCTTCGAGAATCCGCCGGTCGGGACCGCACCAGTGGTTCATTTTGTCGTCGAGTCACCGGAACTGAGAGCGCTGCACGACCGACTGGTCGAACAGTTTGGTATCGTCGACGGAGAAATCGAGGGCGACAACTACAGCCCACACGTCACCATCGCTCGCGGTGGCTCGGTCGAGATGGCCGAGCGCGTGGCCGGTGATATCGAACCAGTCAACTGGTCGGTCACCGAGTTGATTTTCTGGGACGCCACACACGACCAGTCAGTCAGTACTGTCTCGCTGCCGGCGTAGTTAGTCGCTGACGGCGTCGCGTGCTGCCGCCAGCGTGAAGTTGCCTTCGTAGAGCGCACTGCCGACGACGACTGCGCTGGCCCCGGCCTCGCGCAACGCGACGATGTCTTCGATTGTTGCGACACCGCCGCTCGCGATAACAGGGATATCGACTGCAGCGGCGAGTCGTTCGACTGGCTCCGTTCGGACGCCGTCGAGTTGGCCCTCGACGTCGACGTTCGTGAACAAGATTGCGCCGGCGCCCAACTCTTCGTAGCGCTGTGCGGCCTCAACGGGGTCTAGCCCTGTTCCTTCCTGCCAACCCGAGACGACAACCTCGCCATCCTTGGCGTCGAGACTTACCACGACTGTTCCGGGGTGAGTCTCGTCGATTTCACCAACAATTTCTGGTGTCTCGACGGCTGCGGTGCCGAGGATGACGCGGTCGATACCGCGGTCCAGCAGTCGGCGAGCGTCGTCGGCGGTCCGGATACCACCGCCGAGTTGCAGGTCGACTTCGACGGCGTCGACGATGGCCTCGATAGCGTCGGCGTTGGCGCGTTCGCCGTCGAAGGCACCATCGAGGTCGACAAGATGTAACGTCTCTGCGCCGGCCTCGACCCACTCTGTCGCGGCGTCGACCGGGTCGCCGTACGTTGTCTCGGTCCCGCGCTCGCCACCGACCAACTGGACGACTTCTCCGTCCTGCATATCGACCGCCGGAATGACCTCGAAGTTCATACTCTGACTGTGGGAGTGACCGTCGAAAGCGTGTCGATTACGAGGATGTGTTTGAGTTGGTGTTGATTGAGTTTTGAGAGGAGTCAGCTGAGTTGAGTCAGTGTCGAACAACTAGAAAGCCCCCGTTCGCTTGCCCATCCGGGGCCTGCTCACGGCGGCAGCGCCGCCGTTCGCAGTGTCCGAGGGACCTCCGGTCCCTCGCTACTCGCTGCGCTCCTCACTTCGTTGCGGTGCTTGCTGCGCCCGGGTTGGAGCAAGGCGAAGGGCCCCTTTCAGTCCCACCCGCGGGGGCCGGTGACACAAGCTACAGGGTGGGACTGAAAGGGGCGAGACTCTCGGCGAAGGCGGGCGACG
>JAQCNR010000353.1 GCA_028274925.1 Halovenus sp. | reverse complement strand
GTTCTGGTAGAGCACGTTCACCCACTGCTCGTCGGAGGAGACGGTCTCGATCTCGCCCTCGAAGGCGAGATTTCCCATGTGGCCGCCGAAGAAGTCGGTATCGTGCGGGAGGGTGTCGTCGTCGATGAACACACCGTACTCGAAGCGGGGGTTGTTCCACATGTACAGCAGGCCGAAACTCGTCTCGGCGTGACTGGCCGCCGGAACGATATGGCCGTATTCCTCGACATCCTGCTCGGCGTACCACTCTTCTCGACGACTGCCGTCGAACACTTCGCCCGCCACGTCTAACTCTGCGAGCATCGACTCCATCTCGTCGGTCTCACAGAAGTCCTCCGTCACCAAGACGAAAAACAGCCGTGAGGTATCGAAGCCGTGCTCTCGCGCGTTTTCGACGTAGGTCTCAACGCAGTCGTACTCCCGAATCGTCGGCACGATGACACAGATATCTTGCTCTGTCCGCTGTTCCATACTCGCCTTTTTTTAGGCTTACCTAAAGATTTGACGATTCAGCTTCTCCACTCCCTGACTGGTTTCCGGCCACACTGGGAGACAAGTTCAACAGCAGCCCGCTCGCTGCGCCGCCGACGACGGTCACGCCGTTTTTCAGCGCGTGGTCGACGACGGCAGCGGCCAGCGCCGTCGCCGCAGTGACCGGAGAGACAGCGACAACCAGCGCAGTGAAGGCGGCCTCGTACAGTCCAATCCCGCCCTGTGAGAGCGGCAGCACCTTCGCGAGGTTGCCGACCGTTACTGCGAGCGTTCCAACTGCGAGCAGCATCGTCGGTGCCAACTCGTCGGTTATTGCCCGCAAGACGAGCACCGCCGTTAGCACGTCGAGTGCCCAGACAGCGAGGCTTCCTGCACCGATTCGCCCAATTGCCCGGGGGTCGGCCGCAATCACACGAACATCGGCCCCGAAGCTGACAACGGCGTCGACGGCTTTCGACAGTTTCGAGCCACCGACCCACCTCTGCAGTCGCCGGCCAAGTTCCAGGTCGCTCCGTGCGAGGACGACAACTAGCAGGCTACAACACACTGCCACGCCGGCAACAGCGCCGGCAGCGAGTATCACCGGGACAGACCGACCAACCGGCAGCCCACTTCCTTCGACGGCAAGCCAGCCAGCCGCGAGCGCGCCCAGACAGGCCAGCGCGAGCAGGTCGAAAAGCCGCTCGACTGTTAGCGAGGCAGCGCCGGTGGCGTATGGCACGTCTCGCCGCGTCTTGAGCAGGTACGCTCGGACGCCGTCGCCTGCCCGCGCCGGCACCACGAGAGTCGTGAGTTGGCTCACGAAGACTGCCGCCGTCAGAAACCGTTGCCCGCAGCGGTGTCCGATGCTGTCGAGAATCTGGCCGTACCGATGTCCGCGCAACGGCCACGACAACGTGTAGACGAAGACGGCTGCGAGCAGTAATAGTGGGTCGGCGACGCGGACAGCATCAATTACTTCGCCGACGTCGACGGTGCGGACTGCAATAGCACAGCCAACCGCAACTACAAGTATCGTTCCCAGCAGGCTGAGCCGACGCTGTGTGAACAGACGCCTGCGCTCGCCGGCTGGTGTTCCCATACGAATCGCTGACTGCTCCAAATATTTAAGCGCACCTAAAACTGGTCAGCACCCGTCGCATTTGCTGGTCAGTCTGGGAACTCTGGGTCACTCGCTGCCCGCGATAGCAGCCGCTGACCGGTTCGTTCGTCAAAAAATCCCCCGTCCCCCGTAACTCTACGCGGTTACGCGAAAGGACTGCTTGTACGCGATTTCGGTGTGGTGACAGCTTGGACAAACGTACTCTGTGAGTTTCGTAGTCTCGTCGTTGTGGCTCATCCGCGTTCCACACGATGTGCACTCAGGCATTACACTCCGACGTTAACAATCATTATATTAAACCCTTATGGTCCTATTATCGATTATACAATCAAAGGTGGGCGCGACTGCCAGTGACCGGCCACTATCTCAACAGAGCGTATCACCGCCGCTACACACGGTTCTGAAGAATCGTTCGATACGCTGAGCGCGTTGTCGTCAGAAAGCGGCCCGTTACACCAGCTTCTCGATATTCGCGCGGCAATGCCGCGCGAGTCAAAAAACTCGCTACGCGAGTTTTTCTATATTTTTCACAATCTCGTCGGCGTACTCGCTGGTGGCGAGTTTCTCGCCGCCCTCGATCTGTCGGTGCAGGTCGTAGGTGACCATTTTCGAAGAGATGGTCTCCTCGACAGCGTCTTTGACCAACTGGGCGGCGTCGTTCCAGCCCATGTACTCGTACAGGAGCACGCCGGAGAGGATGATAGCGCTCGGGTTGACCTTGTCCTGGCCGGCGTATTTCGGTGCAGAACCGTGGACCGGTTCGGCGAGACAGAGCGCGTTACCGAAGTTTGCGCCGGGTGCGATACCGAGTCCGCCAATCTGTGCGCCACAGGCGTCGGAGAGGTAGTCGCCGTTGAGATTTGGCATCGCCAGCACGTCGTAGTTCTCGGTCCGGGTGAGAATCTGCTGGAGCATATTGTCGGCGATGCGGTCGTTGACGACGACGGCGTCGTCTGGCTGTTCGCCGTCGCGTTCCTCCCAGAGTGTATCCTCGGTGATGACCTCGTCGCCGTACTCTTCGACGGCAACCTCGTAGCCCCAGTCCCGGAACTGGCCCTCGGTGAACTTCATGATGTTGCCCTTGTGGACGAGCGTCACCGAGTCACGGTCGTGTTCCAGCGCGTAGTCGATTGCGCGGCGAACGAGTCGTTTCGTGCCGAACTCGGTGATTGGCTTGATACCAATCCCGACTGCTCCGTCGTGAATCGTCTCGTCGAAGCCCATCTCGTCCTCGACGAACTCTCGAACCTTCTCGACCTCGTCGGTTCCTTCTTCCCACTCGATACCCGCGTAGACGTCCTCGGTGTTCTCACGGAAGTTCACCATATCCATCTGCTCTGGTCGCGTGACCGGCGATGGCACACCGTCGAGGTGGTAGGTCGGTCGGACGTTCGCGTAGGTATCGAGCCGTTTTCGCAAGGCGACGTTCAGCGAGCGAAAGCCAGCCCCAACCGGCGTCGTGAGCGGGCCCTTGAGCGCGATTCGGAACTCCTTGATCGCGTCGACGGTATCCTGTGGCAGGTTCTCGTCGTACTTCTCGCGAGCGCTCTCTCCTGCGTACACTCGCATCCAACTCACGTCTCGACCCGTTTCCTGTGCAGCAGCGGTGAGGACCTTCTGTGCTGCCGGTCCAACATCTGTTCCGATTCCGTCCCCGTACAGAATTGGAACGATCGGATGGTCCGGCACCTCGAACTCGTCTGCGTCCTCGTCGAGTACCTCTACCCGCTGTCCTTCATCGGGTACCTCGAGTTTGTCGAATTCCATGTATCGACACTTTTCTTCGCGGGTGTAAAGTAATGCCGCTTTCTTCGCCAGGATCTGTCATGGTCTTTCCTTGTAGTTGTCTCCGCGGCTCCTACGGCCCTTGTTCCTGTCGTGTGAATTATTAGGACATCGGCCAATCGCTTGGTATGAATGTCCTCGTTCACGGCGGTGCTGGTGGAACACCTGAAGAGCCAGCACAACGTCAGGCTGTCCTCGACCGAGCTACGTTGGCCGGAACGGACGCCGACACACCCACAGCCGCCATTGTCGAGGCGGTACGCGTTCTGGAATCAGACCCACAGTTCAACGCTGGCGTCGGCAGCGCAGTCCAGAGCGACGGCCAGATTCGCACCGACGCAGGAGTCATGGACAGCGACGGGACCACCGGCGCGGCCTGCTCGATGCTCGGCGTCGAACACGCTGTCGACGTCGCACAGGTTGTCGCCGAACAGACGCCACACATCCTCATCTCCGGTGAGCATGCTGTCGAACTCGCGCGTGCGCATGAAATCGAGACTGACCGTGACCTCTGGAGTGAGCAGTCCCGACAGCGTTGGGCGGAGACCCCCGACTGCAGCGACGAGGGAATCACCGAGCAACTCGCGTGGGTGCACGACCAGTTCGGCGGGACCGATACTGTCGGCGCAGTCGCCACTGATGGAACCCACCTCGCCGCGGCAACCTCGACCGGTGGTCGGTGGGCCGCGCTGGCTGGTCGGGTCGGTGACGTGCCACAGGTTGGCAGCGGCTTCTACGCTACCGAGCGAGCGGCCGCCAGCGCAACCGGGGCTGGCGAGGCAATCGCTCGGTACGGACTCGCGCGGCGGGTTGTCGACGCAATCGAGGACGGCGACGACCCCGAGACTGCCGCCCAGCGGATAATCCGTGGCTTCGGAACGGAGACTGGCGAAGAGGCAGGCGTCATCGTCATCGACGACGACGGACGGACTGGGTCGGCGTTCAACTCCGCGGGAATGCAGACTGCAGTCCGAGAGCGGTAACACTTTGACTGTCTGCCTCGAATCGGCTGGCATGACCGACGTGGATCTCGATTCCGAACAGTATCAGAAACACCGCGAGGCCGGCGAGATTCTCGCCACCGTCCGGGAGGAGACCGTCGACCGAATCGAGGTTGGCGCGAGCCACCTCGAAATCGCGGAGTTCGCCGAGAACCGCATCCGCGAACTCGGCGGCGAACCCGCCTTCCCGCTGAATATCTCCATCGACGAGGAGGCGGCTCACGCTACTCCAAGCATCGATGACGACTCGACGTTCGGCGAGGAGATGGTCAACTTCGACATCGGTGTCCACGTTGACGGCTGGCTAGCCGACTCGGCCATCACCGTCGACCTGTCCGGCCACGACGAACTCGTCGAAGCCTCTGCAGAGGCACTGAACGCCGCCGTCGAGATGGTCGAACCCGGCATCGACACCGGCACACTGGGTGACGTGATTGGCCGAACAATCGACGGGTACGGCTTCAACCCTGTCGTCAACCTCACGGGCCATGGACTGGGTCACTGGGAACAGCACACCAAACCGAACATCCCTAACCGGAAGGTTCCCCAGGGGACGACGCTGGAGGTTGGAGACGTGGTTGCAATTGAACCGTTCGCGACCGACGGCGGCGGCAAGGTGCAGGAAGGCAGCGAGGAGGAGATTTTCGCGCTGGAGACAGACAAATCGATCCGCGACCGACAGGCACGAGCGGCCCTCGACCAGATTACCGAGGAGTTCCGAACGCTTCCGTTTGCAACCCGCTGGTTGGACGTCGACCGCCCAGAGATGGCACTGCGCCGACTCAAACAGGAAGATATCGTCCACGGCTATCCGGTGCTCAAAGAGCAGGCTGGCTACTACGTCAGTCAGAAAGAACACACCGTCATCGTCACCGAAGACGGCTGTGAAGTCACGACTCGGTAATCCGCGTGACAGCGTCAGGCGTTGTTCATCCGCCGCTTTATTGTTGCCCCGCACTCGTTACACTCACTGACGCGGTACGGTTCGCGGGAGTATTCGGCGTTTTCCTGTTTTCCGCTTTCGGTGAGAATCTCGACTGATACCTGATGGGTCGTCTGTCGCTCACACCGGGAGCAATCCTCGGTGACGCCTGCGACGGACTCGTCTGTCGTTGCCATTGTGACCTTACTTCGGTAACGTAAGGATATAAAAAATGACGATTGTTGAGTTTGTTCAATACACAACCTTTCCGACAGCGCGGAGATCGTGGGTTTCTCCGGGGATGAGCCCCGTTTTCTCGGTCTGAATCCACTCACTGGACTGTTTTCTCCCTGAACGGCCGATGGATTTATGCGTCTCAGGAGTAGCGTCGCAGGTTGTCACGAGTTGCGTACAGTCGGCGGTGGAGAATCCAGCGAGGGTGCGTTCAAGTGGCTGGCTCCCACAGGACAGATATGGACCAGATTTTCGCCCC
>JAQCNR010000337.1 GCA_028274925.1 Halovenus sp. | reverse complement strand
ACCCTCGATTCGATTCTGGCGCTGCACATCGACGGGCCACTCTCGACGACAGCGACCGCTCGGGAACTCGGCGTCCGCGAGGCTGTCGTCGAAAACGTCAGAACAATACACGAGGCAAGTGCGCACAAGCGCCGCGCACCGCCCGGACCACAGAACCGCTCGTTATAGGCGACCGACGTCTTCGACGGAGACGCTCTCTACTCCTTCGACGCCTTGGAAGGCTTCTTCGACAGCTTCCGTCCCACCGGATTCGTCGGGGACGATAACCGTCGGGATGAGCGCCGTCAGCCCGAATGCGACTTCGTCACGGTCGAAGCCGTTGATTTTCGCGCCCTCCGGGAGGTTCTGCTCGAGTCGCTCCTGCAGTACGTCCAGATCGATCTCTGGAGACTGCGGCATGACCTTGATTGCGGCTGCGACTTTTCCCATTGTTATGGCCCCGTGAATCCACAGTCAGGACACTGGTAGAGGTTGCTCTGTTTGCGACACGTCGCACAGCGGTGAATTTCGTGGTCACACTTTGGACACGCGAACGTCGCGGCGTTGGTGCCCGCGATACGGATGCCACAGGAGATGCACTTCTGTGACTGGTCTGACTGACTCTTGCTCATACACAGCTATATCATAGCCCCGGTTTTAACCCTTGCCAAGTCCGTTGACTGCTCACCGGGTTGTCGGGTCACTGGGCTGGTCCGTTGGCAGTCGCTCAGTCTCGACGGCGGGTTCGACCGGTTCGTTTCGTTCCCAGTGGTAGAATCCTTCACCCACGCTTGCCCCTGTTTTCCCCTCCTCGACGAGTCGCTCGAGAACTGCTGGCGGCTGGAATCGCGGACCGAGCGCATCAGCCAGCGCTGTGAGCGTTTCCAGTCGTGTATCCAGACCCACACGGTCAGCCCTGACCAGCGGTCCCTCGGGGTAATCGTACCCCTCCTCGAGAACCGTATCGACGCCATCGACACCCGCAACGTCCCCCTCGACAACCCGCATCGCTTCGACTTCGATTGCCAGGCGAGTTCTGGTCGACGCCAGCCCGGGCGTGTCCCGCACACGAACCGGCGTCGCACCGAGTTCCTCGATGAATGACTCCGCTCGTTCGACAGCCTCCTCGTCGGTGCCGTCAGGAACAATCAGTTCGACCACGGTAGCATCCGGAGCGTCGACGAAATGCATCCCAATTGCGCGGTCAGGATGGCGAAGTCCGGCCGCGGCGGCAGTCACCGAAACAGGTGGCTGAGTGGTGACGATTAGTGTCTCTCGCTCGACGGCAGATTCAATCTCTGCGAACCGTTCCTGAAGGGCGTCTGGCTCGCTGATCGCTGTGTCGAAGACAATCTCGGCCCCGCCGGTAGCACCGCTGAGATTTGTTGTCGCCTGAAGTTGAGAGAGTGCCTCGTCTTTTTCGCCGTCGGTCATCCTTCCAGACTCGGCGGCGTTAATCAATAGCCCCTCGATGTCGTCGACGCGGTCCATTGCCTCGGTTGCGTCGTCGGCCTGTAAACTGACTGCGTGGCCGGCTTGCGCACAGCGGACGGCGATATCTCGTCCCGTCCCCCCAGTCCCGAGCACTGCAACGTTCATACACCCCCTGAGCAACCCGAGCACTGTAAGCGTTTGTGGGCCGAGATGGCTACCCGTGCGGTGACACGTCCAGCGGCGCAAGCCCCAAACATAAAAGCACCTCCACAGAGAATGGTGCGATACCTCGGTCGTACCGTCGCAGTCATCGAGTGATATCATGGAGTCAAGAGCATGACCAGTGTTGGAGCGGGCGTCCTTCTCGTCGAGTTTGGCGTCTTTCTCGTCGAAGACGACGCCACGTTGACATTTATTACCTTCCTCGGCGTGTCGTTGCTCGCGGCACTTGGACTGCGCTTCTCGTACTATGCGAACCGGAACATGCGCCAGTCCCGAATCGAATCCCAGCAACAGATCTGGGGCTATCTGCAGTTCATCGGCGCGCTCGGGGCCATCTACGCGCTGGTCTGGGTACTCGAAATCGTCACGTCAATTCGCATCACTCCGAAAAGTGGGGTCTGGCTCGCGATGATTTTCTTTCTCGTGCTCTCGCTACGCCAGATTTCTGTCACTGCGGCCGGCGGCGTCAACTCGAGCATCACACAGATTGACCAGGCGGTGCGACTGGGATTCATCGGTGGAATCGTGCTGTACACTGCCCTGACACTTATCACCGGAGAGTCAACTATCACCGCACTCGTCCAGGCACTCACTGGAATGGGATTTCTCGCCTACGGTGTCTTCTATTTCCAGCGACAGACCTCGAGTACGCGACTGCAGGGAACGATGCTTGATTCGCTGGTCAGACATCTGCTGCCGGTACTGACTTTCGGTGCGCTCGTGAGTATCGTTGCACTCGCAATCCCACTGGGCACTGACCGAACAATCGTTTTGCACGTGCAGTTGGTCTTTCTTATTATGACCGCGACTGCGCTGATGACCGCAACGATCAAACTCCGGCAGAATCTCGCTGGTCTCTAGTCCGACGCAGCCCCAGCCCCTTCGATGTCGACGAGTTCGTCGACCGGTGGAATCTTTGCGTCCGCGTCGGCGATAATCTCGATACGCCGAGAGAGTTTGTCAGAGGCATACTCGACGAGTGGGTCTGGATTCATATTTTCGCCGAGGTCAGTCACTGTTCCCGCGACGAAGGGGAGCAGTTCCTGGAGCGTCTCCTGAACGACGGCCTCGTCGACAGTCCCTTCTTGCACGTACTCCCGAACCTTCGACATCCCGAACCCGACGTGGCGGCCCTCGTCGCTCCTGATTTTGGTGATGCCGTTGACCAGTCCGGGTAATTTGGCGAACTGCTCGTCAGTGACCGCGTCGCTCCCGCTGTCAGAAAAGGAAGACTGAATGCCGTAGTAACCAGTCTGAGCAAGTACCGACTCGATGGCCAAGTGGTAATGAGAGTACGCCTCGACACGATTTTTCGGCGTATCCTCAGTAAGCAGTCGGCGCATGGCCGCCTCAGTACGCTCGAACAGTTCGTTGTACTGTGCATTGAAATACCGGTCGTCGGTCGGTACGGTCCGCTCGAATCCGAGTTCCTCGGCCACTGGGTCGATAACCTCCCGCCAGTAGCGGTCGAAAAATTTGGTGTGTTTGGCTTCCTCGTAAATTTGGCTAGCGAGAAACATCTGGTCGTTGATATCCTCGGTGA
>JAQCNR010000336.1 GCA_028274925.1 Halovenus sp. | reverse complement strand
TACGACCCGCCGGGCGGTGTCGGTGTCCGGATGGACGACGCACTCCGGCAGGGTGACGATTTGGTCACAGATTACGACTCGATGGTCGCCAAACTCATCGTCAGCGGCGAAGACCGCACCGAGTCGATTGCCCGTGCCAAACGCGCCCTCGCCGAGTACGAAATCGACGGTATCGTGACCATTATTCCGTTCCATCGGATGATGCTCGACGACCAGCGGTTCGTCGACGGGATGCACACGACGAAATACCTCGACGAGCACATGGACCGCTCGCGCATCGAGGAGGCACAGGAGAAGTGGGGCACCGAAACCTCGGCAGACGAGGACGAGGAGGTGACCCAGCGTGAGTTCACCGTCGAAGTCGACGGCAAGCGGTTCGAGGTCGAACTCGAAGAGCGCGGCGCACCGCCGATTCAGGCCCCCAGCGGCTCCGGTAGCAGTGGCGGCGGGTCACAGGCTCCCGACCGTGCTGGCCCGAGCGACGACGATTCCGGCTCCGCAACTGTCAGCGCCGAGGGCGAGACAGTCGCCGCAGAGATGCAGGGGACAATTCTCGAAGTCAACGTCGCCGAGGGCGACGAGGTTGGCGCGGGCGACGTGCTCTGCGTGCTCGAAGCGATGAAGATGGAAAACGACATCGTGGCTGAGTACGGCGGCACCGTCGCCGAAGTGGCGATTAGCGAAGGACAGAGCGTCGACATGGGCGACCCGATGTTCGTCATCGAGTGAGACGCCGGTACTGTTAATCCCCGTCGGGCCGACAGAACAATATGGCATTCGCACGGCACGAGTCGGGAGTCCGGGCTGAACTTGCGGCTCTGCTCTCGCAAGTGCATCCTGTCTTCATGCTGCCGCCGCTGGCGGCCTCGTGGTTCGGCGCTGTTATCGCCGGCGACGTGGCGATGGCCGTCGGCGCAGTCCACATGGCGGCGATGTTTTTCGCCGTCTACACCGCTCACGTCAAAGATGGCTACATCGACTTCTACGGCCGGGGCGAGGACGACGACCACCCCCTGACCGAGTGGGGCTGTCGGACCGCCTTGCTCGGAGCCGGCCTCGGCTTCGCGGCCTGTACGCTCGCGCTTGGGATTCTCGTTGGCCCGGCCGCGGCTGCAATCACGATTCCAACGTGGTTTATCGGCTACCTCCACGCCCCACAACTCGACACCAATCCTGTGACGACGACGCTTGGCTACCCGACAGGAATTGCGCTGTCGATTCTCGGCGGCTACCTCGTCCAGACCGGCACACTCAGCGCCGAGGCCATCGGCTTCGCTGCGGTCTTTCTCGTGACGCTCGCTGGCGTGAAGATTATCGATGACGAGCAGGATTACGACTACGACCGCTCTATCGACAAGCGAACCGTGTCGGTGCTGCTCGGCCCCTCGCCAGCCCGAAGCCTCGCAGTGGGTCTCCTGTCGCTCGGACTGCTTGGCGTCCTCTGGGGGACGCTCGGTGGCCTCTTTCCGTCAGCGGCACCCGTCGCGGCGCTTGCGTTTGGCTCGGTCGTGATCGTTGCCCGCCGCGCCCGGCCGACAATTGCGACGATGTTGCTCATCCGTGGCGCGTACGTCTTTCTCGCCTTCCTGCTCGTTGCTGTCTGGTTCCAGCCGCTGTCGGGGACGACCTTGCCCGATATCACTGTGCTTGGTCCGTACACCTACCTGGCGACGGAGATTGTCTTCGGCGCGGCCGCGCTTACTCTGTTGACCTACGCCAATGCCCTGCGCCCCGCGCTGCGGACAATTGCCGCAGTCTACCCGATTGCCTACATCTGGGACTGGTACACGCTGGAGGTTGGCGTCTTCGAGATTACGATGCGCACCGGCTACGACCTCTTTGGCATCCCAATCGAAGAGCACATTTTCATGTTCGTCGTCCCCGGACTGGTGCTCGGCATCCACGAGACGATGGGTATGCTCGCCGACTCAGCGTCGGCAGCCGACACCGCCGGCCAGCCCGCAGACGACGACTGACTCGGAGCGAAACACAGAGGGGCTTGGACACCAACTGCACGCATGAGCGAGGACTTTCCCGACGAGTTGCCTGAAGGGATTCCCGAGGAACACGCCGAAGCGGCCCGCGAACTCCAGATGCAACTGCTGGTACTCGAGGCCCAACTCGATTCGGCAAATTTCGAGAACAAGGAGGCTTACCGCCGGAAAATCAACGAGAAGGAGGGCGAACTCGACGCGCTGAAAGACCGCTAGGACCAGTCGCGTGAGACCTTGCTTTCGCTCGCGTCGATTTCCTCCATTAGCCACGCCACCGCGCCGTCTAGGGCTTCTTGGTCGGTGGCAGTGATTTTCAGCCGATTGTGGCCCGCGTCACGGTCGGGGTAACAGCCCACGGAGACGTCGAAGGTCGATTGCACCTCATCTAGTGCCCAGACGATGTTTCCCTCGGGTTCGACGGTGTAGAGAAACATCGACCGGCTGTCGCCGCTGAAGGCTTCCTCGACGGATTTGAACATCGCTTTGAGTTCGCCCGGAATCCCTGGCATGACGTAGACGTTCTCGATGGCACACCCCGGCGCGAGTCCTTCGGAGTTCGCGAGCGGACGGCTCTCCGCGGGTAGGGACGCCTCAGCCTCCATATCGATATCGAGTTCGAGTTCTGGGCGGGCCTCCTCGTAGCGGCGAATCTTCTCTTCGATTGTCTCGAGCACTGACTCACGGACGACCATCTCGCGGTCGAAGGCGTCGGCGATGGCCTCCATCGTGATATCGTCCGGTGTTCCCCCCGTCCCGCCGGTGACGATGACCGCGTCGAACGTGTCGCTGTAGGCGCGCACTCGCTCGGCGATGACCGCGCGGTCATCGGGGAGTGCAAGAATCCGCTCGACGGTTGCGCCTCGCTGCTCGATCTTGTCGGCCAGCCATGTCCCGTTGCTGTTGACCGTATCCCCCGCCAGTAACTCGTCTCCGACGGTAATAATCGCGACTTCCATTACACCAGCCTTTGCCGTCGAGAAAAATATGCTTTTGCTCCGCGCGCTTGCTATGCTGGGTGTTCACGTGCATATTAGCTGGCAGACTTTCGGTTCTCTGGTTGTGACGATTCTTGGACGGTGGATTTGAACGCCAGCGATTTATCGATTCATCGTTTCGCGGAGACAGAACTCCGCGGTTGGGTTCGTCAAGAAGTAGCGGGAGGTGGATTTGAACCGCGGTCGTTCCGCTCCGCTTCACTCCCTGCTTCAAATCCACTCGTTGCGATTTTGATTCACAGACGACTCGCTTCGCTCGTCGTGTTGTTCATCAAAAATAGCGGGAGGTGGATTTGAACCACCGATCTGCGGGTTATGAGCCCGCCGGAATCTCCTAGCTATCCCATCCCGCTACACATTCGTAACTCCGGTCGCCGCTTAAGGATTGTGCTTCGACTGCCGTCTGTGAAATTCCCGCACGACGCCGCCGAAAGGAACAGAACACCCCCGCCCTTCGAGAGTAGTATGCCCACGCCCGATTCCAACCCAACCTACCACTGCATCGACCCCGACGCGCTCTCACCCACACCGGACTATCCCTGTGACCGCCGCTCGGTCAGCGACGAAGCAGGACTCGGTGTCCTCGCCGCCGCTGTCTACACGATAGAGCCCGGCGAGCAACTCCCCCGAACCTATCACTACCACGACCAGCGCGAGGAACTGTTCTCCGTCCGTGAGGGAACGCTCACCGTCGAGACGCCCGACGGCGAGCACGAACTCTCCGCCGGGGAACTCTTCGTTGCCCATCCGGGCAGTCCGCACCGGCCGTACAATCCTGAGTCTGCTGAGGAGTCCGTTGAGGTGCTTGGCGTCGGCGCACCAGCCAGCGACATCGCTCACCCCTACGACCCTGAGGCATAATCGGCACCAATCGACCGGTCGCTATGCGCTTAAGAGGCTCCCGGCCTGCTGTGTGACCAATGAGTGAGGTACTGGGTTTCGACGAGACGCTGCTCCGCGTCGGCAGCTACGTGGTGCTCGCGGCTGCACTGGTTGTCTCGGTGCTGGTGCTCTCCCGCCTCGGTGACCTTTCCAGTCTCCTCGCTGGCCCCCGCGAACGGTTCGTCTACGGAGTCCCGTGGGGCACGCTCGTCACCACCGTCGTCGTCGTGGCTATTTACTACGGACTCCAGGGTGGCGGCCGACCGGGTGGCCCAATTATCACCGGCTTCCGGTCGTGGTCGCTGTGGTATCCACAGGGGATTCTGTTCTCCTCGTTCGCCCACTTCAGCGACGGCCATCTGGTCGGCAACATGACCGGGACCGTCGCTTTCGCGCCGCTGGCGGAGTACGTCTGGCGACATTATCCCGAGAAACCCCGACCAGCGGGCTGGCGTGGCGACCCACGCGCCCGAATCGCTGTCTTCGTCGCGGTAGTCGGGCTGGTCGGCGTCTTTGGAAGTATACTCGTCCCCGGTGCTGTCATCGGCTTCTCTGGCGTTGTCTTCGCCTTCGCCGGATTCACACTCGTCACTGCGCCGGTCCGGACTATCTTCGCCATGGTCGGCCTTGGGGTTGTCCGACTGAGCTACCGTGCGCTCACTGACCCCGTTCTCGTTGCCCAGTCACAGGAGCAGTTCGTCCGGCCATCGTGGGCGAATATCGCAGTTCAGGGACACCTCTACGGACTGGTTGTCGGTGTCGTCCTCGGCGTCGCGTTGCTGCAGTACCGACGCCGTGACCCGCGGTACTACGCCGTGTTCGCCGCGGCGCTGGTCTTCGCTGTCAGTCGGTCACTCCAGTCCGTCTACTGGTTTCTCGGCAACGATACCTACGTGCTGTTCACGGCTGTCGGTGCCGCCGGCGTCGTCGTTCTCGCAACAGTAATCGCCGTCGCAGCACGCGGCCGCGGTGGACACTCACTGCCCGTCGTGGGTGTCACAACTGGCACGGCAGCAGTAGGTATCCTCCTCGCGCTGGTCGTTGGACTTGCTGCGGTCGGGGTCCCCTACAACCTCGCACAGGTCGAGAGTGGTCCTGCAACCGCTGACGGAGAGACAATCGATATCCGAGACTACTCTATCACGTACGCCGAGTCGGTCGAAGACCAGTATATCTCTGCGGTCGGGATTCCTGGCCTCGGTGGTCCCTCGGTCACCAGAAGCGGGGTGATTGTCGTCAGCGAGCGACGCAACAGTTGGGAGGTTGCCGCTTCAGCACAGCAACTTGCGGTTCAGCGCTCGACGACAGTTGCGCTCGGTGACGCAACCTGGCGTGAAACGGTCACAATCCGCCGGACTGGCTGGAACGTCGCTGGCGAAAATTCGACCTACAAGGTTGTCGGCAGCCACGACGGCCAGCAGACGCAACTGTACGCCGACGAGCCAGCGGTCGCAAATCTCCGCCTCAACGGGAGTGCAGTAACGATTCGTCCGACGAGCAGTGGCTTCGAGATTGGACTCAGGAAGGAAGGGACAGAAGTCGGTGCGACGGCAGTTCCAGCAGACGGCGAGAGAGTGACTATCGGTGAGATCGAGTTCGTCCGAGATGGCCGGGCGCTGCTGGCAGTCTACGACCAGACAGTGCTGCAAGTGGCGGAGTATCGCCCCTGATCAGGAATCGCTTTCGACCACTGGATTGACGATGATTCTGTCGGTAGAGAACGTGACCGAAAGCTCGACCACGCTTCCGTTCACGTCGACAGTGTCGTCGATTGCACCGAGTTCGAGAAACGCATCTTCGGGCGTCTCGTTGTTGGTCTGTGTGTCGTTGGTTGCACTCAGGGCTTTCCCAAACCGAGCAGTGACGTCGTACTGTGTGGAGGAACCGGGCTGTGAGAGTTTGTCCTCGTACTGGTCGGAACCACCGGGCTCAACTGACCCTGATTGCTCGAACTCTTCAATTGACACCTCGTAATCGACGGCTGTCTCTGAGGCGTTGCTCACCGTCACGTCAATTTGTTCACTACTTCCAAGCCCGAGACAGCCTGCCAGGCTGGTCGTGACCACACCGGCACCGGCGAGGACAGTTCGCCGAGACGTGCCCTTCGACATAGTTCTGACACGACGCTAATTATGTATAAATAATTCGATCTGTTTGGCCTCACCGCCAGTCGCCGTAGGTCCCGCGCCGCCAGAGCCACTCCACTGGTCCGTACTCGAACCGGCGGAGCCACAGTACTGACAGCGTTCCCTGGACCAGCCAGATGCCGAGAATAAGTCCGACCTGCCCGACGCGGTCGACCTGCCCGAACAGCCCCAGTCCCCACCCGTAGAAGATAGTCGTCGCGACGAGCGTCTGAAACAGGTAGTTACTGAGGGCCGTCCGGCCGACGGCCTGGAACACGGTGATGAGTGGTCCGGACGTCCGTCCTTTGCAGTAAAGCATCACGAGACTCGCATACGCTGGCGCAATCGCCAGCGCACCGGCGTTGTTCAGTCCCCACGAGAGAATCCCTGCGCCGCCGGCCCAGTCGTACTGAAAGACTGTAACGAGCCCAGCACCGACAAAACTGAACCCAACGACAGCACCGCCGAGGGCGAGTCGTCGGTAGGACTGTCGCGACCAACTGTTAGTCAACAGCCCTGTCTTGTAGGCAGCCATCCCCCACAGCATCAGTCCCGTATACCGCCAGCCGCTGGTGCTGAGAAAATTTACCGTCTGTGCCCGAAACGCGTTCTCACGGCGGACAGCGAATCCTTCGACCCACGAGCCACCGAGTGCCTGAATTTCAGATTGGATTGCTGCCTCGGTTGCTGTCCAGCCCTCGTGTGTCATTGAGAGTCCAATGGAGAAGGCCGTGCTAATCTCGAGAAACGTTGGAATCGCGATTAGTACTGCGCCGAGGCCGAGCAACTGTTTCGGTTCTTCCTCCCAGAACAACACCGCGATGAACCCACAGAGTGCGTAAATCGTCAGGATATCGCCGTCCCAGAACACGTAGGCGTGGACCAACCCGATCAGCAACAATACAAACGTTCGTCGGTAATGCAGCACCGACGCCGAGCGGTCGGCCGACTGCTTCGACTGCATAAAGAGGACGATGCCGGCGCCGAACATCAGCGAGAACAGCGCGATGAACTTCTGCTCGAAGAAAATGTGGCTTCCGAGCCAGATAGCCAGTTCGATTCCACTAAACTCGCCGTACTGGGTCGGATTCAGTCGCGCTGCGGAGGGATAGCCGAAATCTTGAATGTTGACGACGAGAATCCCGAAGATGGCGAACCCTCGGAGTACGTCGAGGCTGACGATTCGTTCGTCGGGGGCTGTTGGGCCGACATCCTTCGACTCCGCGTCACCCTGGGGTGTCACGTCCGATACGTATATCCAAGTCCAGATAAATCCGTCTTCTCTGCGTTACCACTCGATGCGGAACAGTTCGACCTCGATAGTCTGTGAGTCCTCAGTGTGGTGCTCGAAAGTTGCCGGGAGGTCGAACTCCGCACTGTAGGCGTGGGTCACTTCGCCGCCGTTGTCGTCTGCAAAGGAC